>CAVJRB010000499.1:0-7451 GCA_963651655.1 bacterium
GTGAGCACCATAGGAATGGCCCCAAGGGAGCGGATCAGCTCTGTGAAATCTCCAATGTATTCCAGCCCGACCTCACCGCCTGGAGTAAGAATATAGTAGGCATTTTCCAGAATGCGCTCGTTGGAATGATCGAATCCGGTTTTCTCAGAACCGGCCATTGGGTGACCGCCGATGAAGCAGTCTGTCATTCCCAGTTCCTCAACCTTTTGGTGGATGATTCCCTTCACGCTTCCCACATCTGTAATGATGCATCCGTCCTGACGGATCTCCTTTAAGTATGCCAGGCATTCCAGATTGATTTCTACTGGTGCGCAAAGAAATACATAGTCGCAGGTCCCAAACCTTGGATCCTTCATTTCCTCGCAGACACCATCTATAATGCCGCTGCTAAGTGCAGAGGCAAGTGCTTCCTTACTGCGGTTATAGGCCAGAATGTGGTAGTCCGGATGGTACTTCCGGATGGCTTTGGCGATGGAACCGCCGATCAGACCAAGACCGATAAAACCGATTGTCTTCATTATAATATCGTTTCCTTTCCTTCGTTAAAGTGCAAAACTATCTTATGACATTGTACGAGATTCCTCGCAAATTGTCAATTCCCACGAAAATGACAAAATAATCTAAACTTTTTTGAAAAAAGACCGTCAAAATCCCAGAAAATACTTGAAATTCTTCTGAATATTTAGTAAAATATGAACATATCAGACAAACAGGGAGGTATTACATATGGACGTTTTTAGAACTGACCGAATCAGAAATGTAGTCCTATTAGGTCACGGTGGGGCTGGCAAGACAACTCTGGCAGAAGCAATGGCATATCTGGCAGGCTTGACCAACCGTTTAGGTAAAGTGGAAGATGGCAACACTGTCAGTGATTATGATAAAGAAGAGATCAAACGACACTTTTCCATTACTACATCTGTGATTCCGGTCCCGTGGCAGAAGAACAAGGTAAACATTCTGGACACTCCCGGATATTTTGATTTCGTAGGAGAGGTCGAGGAAGCTGTCAGTGCTGCAGACGCAGCAATCATCGTAGTATCTGGTAAGGCCGGCGTACAGGTTGGTACCCAGAAGGCATGGAATCTGTGCGAGAAGTACAAACTTCCGCGTATGATTTTCGTTACCGATATGGACGTGGACGATGTCAGCTATCGTAAGGTAGTAGATCAGCTTACTGAGCTTTACGGCAAGAAGATTGCTCCGCTTCATTTCCCAATTCGTGAGGATGGCAAGTTCGTGGGATATGTAAACGTTGTGAAGCAGGCCGGAAGAAAATATATCGACAAGGGACAGAAGGAAGAGTGCGAGATTCCTTCCTACCTGGATGAGTACCTTGAGAAATATCATGATATCCTGATGGAATCTGTAGCAGAGACCAGTGAGGAATTCATGGATCGTTACTTTGAGGGAGATGAGTTCTCTGTAACAGAGGTTTCCGCAGCACTTGCAGCTAATATTCAGGAAGCAAGCATTGTTCCGGTATGCATGGGATCCCCGATCAATCTTCGCGGCGTATCCAACCTGCTGGATGACATCTGCGGATATTTCCCAAGCCCGGACAAACGTTCCTGCAACGGTATTTCCCAGAAGACCAATGAAATTTTTGAAGCAAATTACGACTTCGCCAAAGCGAAATCTGCATATGTATGGAAATCCATCGTGGATCCATTCCTTGGCAAATATTCCCTGATCAAGGTTTGCTCCGGTGTTATCAAATCCGATGATACCCTTCTCAATGTGGAGAAAGGCACAGAAGAGCGCCTGAACAAATTATATGTTCTTCAGGGTTCCAAGCCGATCGAGGTTCCGGAGCTTCATGCAGGTGATATCGGCGCCATTGCCAAGCTGGTAAGCGTTCAGACTGGCGACAGCCTTGCTGGCAAAGCCAATCCGGTACTTTATCCGAAGGCAATCCTTTCCACACCTTATACCTATAAGAGATTTAAGGCTGTAAATAAGGGCGATGAGGATAAGATTTCCCAGGCTCTGTCCAAGATCATGAGCGAGGATAAGACTGTCCGCGTTGAGAATGACGGTGCGAACCGCCAGAGCCTGATTTACGGCATGGGCGATCAGCATCTTGATGTAATTGTCAGCATGCTGAAAGAGCGCTATAAAGTAGACGTTGAGCTTTCCAAGCCGAAGGTTCCGTTCCGCGAGACCATCCGCAAGAACTCTGACGTAGAAGGCAAGCATAAGAAACAGTCCGGCGGACACGGACAGTATGGCCATGTTAAGATGCGCTTTGAGCCGTCAGGCGACCTGGAGACTCCATATGTATTCGAGCAGGTTGTAGTAGGCGGTGCTGTTCCGAAGAACTACTTCCCGGCAGTTGAGAAGGGACTTCAGGAATGCGTTCAGAAGGGACCTCTGGCTGCATATCCGGTAGTTGGCGTAAAGGCTACTCTTTATGATGGATCCTATCATCCGGTAGATTCCTCTGAGATGGCATTTAAGATGGCAACGATCCTTGCGTTCAAGAAGGGCTTCATGGAAGCTTCTCCTGTACTGCTTGAGCCAATCGTTTCCATGAAGGTTACCGTTCCGGACAAATACACAGGTGACGTTATGGGCGATCTGAACAAGCGCCGCGGACGTGTGCTTGGCATGAACCCGGATCACAATGGAAATACTATTATCGAAGCTGATGTGCCGCTTCTTGAGATCTATGGATATTCCACAGACCTTCGTTCCATGACAGGCGGAAGCGGAGACTTCTCCTATGAGTTCGCACGCTATGAGCAGGCTCCTGGAGATATCCAGCAGAAAGAGATTGAGGCAAGAGCAAGCAAGGTTGCTGCAGATGCTGAATAAAAATGGAAGTGGGAGAAGCGCATAGTTGGCTCCTGATCCATTCATAAAATGATAAAAAACGCCGGAGAGTTTGGGTGAACCCTAAGAAATCAAACTCTCTGGCGTTTTAAATTAAAGTACCTTCGGTGTCCACTTACTGCAGTCCCATACCTGGGAAACCACATCCTGGTAAAATTCTGGCTCGTGGCAGATGAGAAGTACACTTCCTCTGTATTCCTTCAGCGCTTCCTTCAATGCCTCCTTTGCGTCCACATCCAGATGGTTGGTAGGCTCGTCCAGAAGAAGTACATTAGTCTCTTTGTTTACCAGCTTGCACAGGCGCACCTTGGCCTGCTCACCGCCGCTGAGTACCCGGACCTGACTTTCAATGTGCTTGGTGGTAAGGCCGCATTTGGCAAGGGCGGAGCGCACCTCATACTGGGTGTAGGATGGAAATTCTGCCCAGATCTCGTCGATACAGGTAGTCTTGTTATCCCCTTTTACTTCCTGCTCAAAATAACCGATCTGAAGATTATCCCCTAATTCCCTGGTTCCCTTCAGTGCCGGGATCAGGCCCAGAATGCTTTTCAGAAGAGTGGTCTTGCCGATTCCGTTGGCGCCGACCAGGGCAATTTTCTGGCCTCTTTCCATGGAAAGGGTGAGAGGACGGGAAAGTGGCTCGTCATATCCAATTACCAGATCTTTCGTTTCAAAAATATATTTGCCAGGGGTGCGTCCCTGTTTAAAATGGAACTCCGGCTTCGGTTTCTCGGCTGCAAGCTCGATCACATCCATTTTGTCCAGCTTTTTCTGTCTGGACATTGCCATATTTCGGGTGGCAACACGGGCTTTATTTCTGGCAACAAAATCCTTCAGCTCATTGATCTCCTGCTGCTGGCGGCGATATGCAGCTTCCAGCTGGGCTTTTTTCACCTCGTAAACTTCCTGGAAATGGTCGTAATCGCCTACATAGCGGTTCAGCTCCTGATTTTCCATGTGGTAAACAATGTTGATGACGTCGTTCAAAAACGGAATGTCGTGGGAAATGAGGATAAAGGCATTTTCATATTCCTGAAGATAGCGCTTCAGCCAGGCAATGTGCTCCACATCCAGATAGTTGGTAGGCTCGTCCAGAAGAAGGATGTCCGGTTTCTCCAGAAGAAGCTTGGCAAGAAGAACCTTGGTACGCTGGCCGCCGCTTAAATCCGTAACATCACGGTCAAGTCCCAGATCCAGAAGGCCAAGGGCACGGGCAACTTCCTCTACCTTGGAATCAATGACGTAGAAATCGTGCATGGTAAGGGTATCCTGGATGGTTCCCAGTTCTTCCATGAGGGTTTCCATCTCTTCGGGGGAAGCCTCGCCTAAGGAATCGCAGATGGAATTCATTCGCTCTTCCAGCTCAAAAAGCCAGGAAAAAGCGGATTTCAGCACATCGCGGATGGTCATGCCCTGGGAAAGGACGGAGTGCTGGTCCAGATAGCCTACCCGGACATTTTTTGCCCACTGGATCTTGCCCTCGTCTGGCATTAATTTGTCGGTTACAATGTTGAAGAAGGTGGATTTGCCCTCTCCGTTGGCGCCTACCAGGCCGATGTGCTCGCCTTTTAGAAGGCGGAAGGACACATCATGGAAAATGGCTCTGTCACCAAAGCCGTGGGTAAGGTGTTCAACGTTTAAAATACTCATAGGTTGCTCCTGTTCTTAGAATAATGTATGTTGTGCAGCAAACATTCCGGTTTGCCGCGAAATAAAATCTGCATTTGCCGCGGTTAGGATAACTGTTTCATTCCTGAAATATCCGGGGAAGCCATCAAAGAATAGTTGGTGTAATAAACCACAAATCCAGGCTTGGCGCCGGCTGGCTTTTTCACATTTTTTTTCTGAAGATAGTCAATTTCCACCTTGGGGGCAGTGCGACCCTTGGAATAGTAGGCGGCAAGATTGCCTGCTTCCTCGAAGGTACGGTCCGGCAGGGTGCCGTCCTTGGTCTTTACTACGACATGGGAGCCGGGCATTTTTTTTGCGTGAAACCACCAGTCGTTTCCTGTGGCGAATTTGAAGGTAAGCTCGTCATTCTGATAGTTGTTTTTGCCCACATAAATATCGTAGCCATCGCTGGAAACATAGTGGAAGGGCTTGGACTTCACCTGCATTTTGGCGCCTTTTTTGTTTCCGTAGTGACGCTTCACGTAGCCGTACTCCATCAGCTCTTCTTTGATCTGGGAAAGATCACTTTCCTCAGTGGCAATATCAAGGGCATTGGAAATGGATTCCAGATGCTCGATCTCGCTGGCTGTGTCTGCAATCTGAACCTCCAGGGCTTCCTGGGTACGCTTCAGCTTGCCGTAGCGGTCGAAGTATTTCTTGGAATTCTCCTGGGGAGTGAGGGTAGGGTCAAGGGGAATGGTGATTTCCTCTCCATTATAATAGTTTACAGCTTTAAAGGATTTGCATCCTTCTTCCAGGCCGTAGCCGTAGGTGTTGATCAGTTCGCCGTAGATCTTGTATTTGTCTTTTTTCTCCGTGTCCTTCATCTGCTTCTGCTGAAGGCTTAGCTTCTTGCGGTTGCGGTCAAGGGCGGTCTGGACGATCTTGCGCAGGTCCGCGGATTTCTGGCGGATGCGGGTGATCACGTCACGGGAAGCGTAGTAGGTTTCCAGCATCTCGGAAACGGACTCATATGTCTGGCTGGAGAAGCCCTCTCCATACTGGGTAAAAGGAAAAACGCCGTATTCTACAGGCTCATCTCCTTTGTATACAATAACAGGGGTAAATTCTTCCCTGCGGATCTGCTCCATCATACTGGAAAATTCCTGATATAATTTTTTACGGGCGTTTTCCTCAAGGGCTGTGGCTTCGTCATTTCCGTCAATGGAAGCGCGGTAGCAAAGCTCCTGTGCCATCACCGGGCTAAGGCCAGTAAGAGTCTGGTAAAGGGCCTTGGAAATGGCAGTGGATTTGCCGCAGACTTTTTCCATAAAGTCTTCTTTGGAAATGGTGAGCGGGTCCAGCTTGTCCTGGGTGTGGGGAATGAAGTAAGGGCGCCCGGGAAGAACCTCGCGGACGGAGCTTACGTTGCAGGATACGTGCTTGATGCTGTCCAGGATCATATTCTGGTCATCGCAGAAAATAATGTTGCTGTGCTTGCCCATCAGCTCCATGATCAGAACCTTGTGGCACACATCGCCCAGCTCATTGAGATGCTCCAGCTCAAATTCTACCACACGTTCCAGCCCGGGCTGGCGGATGGCTGTGATCCTTGCACTGCCGATGTGCTTGCGAAGAAGCATGCAGAAGTTGGGGGCAGTGAGGGGGCTGATCCGGTTCTTGCCTGTGAAATAGATCAGGGGAAGGGAAGCGCTGGCGGAGAGAAGCAGGCGCTTCTGGCCGTTTGCCCCTTTCCCGGTGATGAGAAGCTCATCGCTCTCCGGCTGGGCAATCTTGTTGATGCGTCCGCCGGAAAGATTTTTATTTAATTCAGAAACCATTGCTGCAATGGTAATTCCGTCAAAAGCCATAGGAATGACTCCTTTCTATACTTGGTGCGTACCGGGGATGCCTTTATACTGCTGTGAAAATCGTGAACGGTATCGCCTCGGTAATTATCTATTATAACAGCAAAAAAATGATTTGACTAGGGTTTTGGAATGAACTATAATAAATCTGTATGCGTAGAAGTGATGTGAGCTGTTGGGGCTGACATCATTCGGAACAAAAATCAAAATACAGAAAGAGATTACTATGATAAAAAGTATGACCGGCTTCGGAAGAGCCGAGGTGATCACAAAAGAGCGGAAAATCACCGTTGAGTTAAAATCCGTCAATCACAGATATCTGGATCTGAGCATTAAGATGCCAAGAAAGCTCAGCTTTCTGGAGGGTGCGATCCGGAATCTTATGAAGACATATATGCAGCGAGGAAAGGTAGATGTATTTATCACCTACGAGGATTACACCTTAAGCTGCGGCGCACTGAAATATAATAAGGAGCTTGCATCAGAGTATATGGCTTACATCCGCCAGATGGCAGAAGAGTTTGGCCTTGAAAATGATGTAAAGGCAGGGGCACTTTCCCGTTATCCGGATGTGCTGACCATGGAAGAGCAGTCAGTTGATGAGGAGGCCATGTGGGCAGTGCTGGAGGCTCCTCTTCGGGAGGCCTGTGAGAAATTTGCCCAGACCCGTGCAAGAGAGGGTGAGCATCTGAAAAATGACCTGATCGCCAAGTTAGAGGCACTGGATGAGAAAGTAAACCAGGTGGAGGAGCGTTCCCCACAGGTTGTGGATTCCTACAGAGAGAAGCTGGAAGCCAAGGTCCATGAGCTTCTTGAGGATTCCCAGATCGAGGATTCCCGCATTGCAGCAGAGGTGATCCTGTTCTCTGACAAGATCTGCAACGACGAGGAGACTGTGCGCCTTCACAGCCACATCCAGGGAATGAAGAAGATGCTGGAGGAGAAAGAGGGAATCGGCCGCAAGCTTGATTTCATGGCACAGGAGATGAACCGGGAGGCCAACACCATCCTGTCCAAGTCCAACGACCTGGTAATCTCCAATATCGCCATTGATCTGAAAACCGAGATCGAGAAGATCCGCGAGCAGATTCAGAACATAGAGTAACCAGGGGGATTCAAAGTCGGCGGACGTTCGTG
>CAVJRB010000500.1:0-2019 GCA_963651655.1 bacterium
GGAAAAACAAGAAGCGGAATTCGTCTGCTGATCATTTATGGAATTATGGTAAGCTTTGACTTTTTTGTGATTCCTTATGCCAGCGGCGTATTCGTAAATTTCATTTCTATGTTTACAGTGGGAATCCGCATGATGCTGCCCTGTATAATATCAGGAACCTATTTATTTTCTACCACGCCTGTTGGGGAAATGGTGTGCGGTTTTCGGAAACTAAAAATTCCGGAATCGATTATTATCCCAAGTGTAACGGTAATCCGCTTTTTCCCAACAGTTGCAGAGGATTACCGCCAGATTCGCAATGCTATGGCCTTTCGTGGAATCGCATCAGGAAAATTTGCACTGCTGCGCCATCCTGCACAGTCATTGGAATACATTCTGGTTCCGCTTCTGATGAACAGCAACAATGTGACACAGGATCTGTCTGTCGCCGCTATGACAAAAGGAATCAGCCTTCCAGGTACGCACACCAGCATGACGGAAATCCAAATGAAGCCTCTGGACTGGTGCTGTATGGCAGGAGCAGTTCTTCCGTTTCTTCTATTTTGGGGAGGGATTCTGAAATGATTGAAGTAAAAAACAGTTCTTTTCGTTATCAAAATGCACAGGAAAGCGCCCTAAAAAATGTTTCCCTGCAGATAAAACCAGGGGAATGTGTAGTTCTCTGCGGAAAAAGCGGCTGTGGAAAAACTACGCTGGCACGGCTTTTGAACGGATTGATTCCTTCCTTTTTTGATGGCGAGATTAGTGGGGAATGCAGTACCTTCGGACTGCAATCAGGAAGCGCTGTGATTGAAGATTATGTGCCAGTGGTGGGAAGTGTGTTTCAGAACCCCAAGACTCAGTATTTCAACATTGATACTACTGCTGAATTAGCATTTCCCTGTGAGAATATAGGAATGCCCTCTGCTAGGATTCGAAACCGGGTACAGGAATGCGCCCGGGAAAATGGAATCGAAAAACTGCTGAACCGAAATATTTTTCAGCTTTCCGGCGGAGAAAAACAGAAGATTGCATTTGCCGCAGCCTGTATGCTTTTCCCTAAGCTTCTGGTGCTGGACGAACCCACCAGTAATCTGGATTACCGTGCAATCCGTGAACTGCGGGAACTGATCGTGAAAAAGAAAGCAGATGGAACAACCATCGTAATTGCAGAGCACCGCTTAGCCTGGCTTTGCGATGTGGCTGACCGTTTTTGCTATTTTGAAAATGGCACCTTAAAAGGTCAGTGGAGCAGCCAGGAATTTCAAAAGCTTCCGCCAGACCATCTGCAGGCAATGGGGCTTCGTCCCCTTGCATTAGATCCGTATCAAAAAAAAATGCAGGAAAAGACAAAACTGCAAGCACCTGAAAGACTCCCTGTGGTGTCTGCAGAACATTTGTCTGTGGGATATGGGAAAAAGAGTCCAGTCTATGAAATCAGTAATTTTTCCATTTGCAAAGGAGAAATCGTAGGCCTGATGGGGCACAATGGTGTCGGAAAAAGCACCTTTGCCAAAACTCTCTGCGGCCTGCTAAAACCCATAAACGGAAAAATTTCCCCGGCTAAAGAAAAGGAAAGACTGAAACAATGCTTTATGGTTATGCAGGATGTTAATTATCAGCTGTTTTCAGACAGTGTCCGTGAAGAAGTGCTGCTTGGTGCCGGCAAGCCGGAACTTTGCGATC
Organism: bacterium; assembly: GCA_963651655.1. Lineage (GTDB taxonomy): Bacteria > Bacillota > Clostridia > Lachnospirales > Lachnospiraceae > Blautia_A. The sequence goes on from CAVJRB010000500.1 coordinate 1,666, forward strand.
AGGTTCTGGAAGCACTTGGCCTGACCGCTGTTGCAGACCGTCATCCAATGAGCCTGTCCGGCGGACAAAAGCAGCGTGTCGCCATTGCATCTGCACTTTTATCAGGAAAAGAACTAATTATTTTAGATGAGCCCACAAGCGGGCTGGATTATTACCATATGACACAGGTAGCCGAACTTTTGAACCAGCTGAAAGAATCAGGTGCCGCTGTCCTTGTGATCACACACGACGAAGAACTGGCCGCAGGCTGGTGCGACCGGGTAGTTTTGCTGTCACAGTAACACTCACCCAGAAAGGAGAAAGTTTGAAACAAAGAGGTAGTGGTTAGAGAAGAATAAAATTGCATAGCAAACA
>CAVJRB010000501.1:0-2739 GCA_963651655.1 bacterium
GATGATCAGCATTTTTTCTGTCCTGGCAAATTTGGTAACCAGACCTCCGATTTTATTTGCCATTCCTGTTTCAAATAGTGCCTGTCCTACTATGAACATTCCGACGCAGAGGATTACGTTGCTGTTTACATACTGTGAAAACGTTGTAGATACATCCAAAACTCCGGTAATCGTCAATCCAATCGCACAGATGGAAGCAGTGAGCCCAAGTGGAATTTTTTCGAGGATGAAACTAATGATGGTGAACACAAGAAACAGCAATGTGATAGTTGTGTGAGACATTTCTGTACTCTCCTTTCACGTGTTTGCTTTTTTTGTTTCGCATTTTTTCGCTTTGTATTTCTTCTGTCTCTATTTTCCGTCTTATTTTTCTCCTGAAAAGTATCGGCCGTACACGTTTCTTTTGATGACTTTATTATAGCCCATGTACCTGTAAAAAAACAAATTAATGGGTTGCATGTCCCCATAAAAATTTTTTATAATCTCAATTTTGGATGATATTTTTTGTGCAATATTGCTATGAGATGGCAAATATTTGAAATAAATATAGAAATTATTATAGGTATGTGGTATTTTTAAGAGGAAATGAGCCAGAAAGATATAGATTTCAGGACTTTTCTAAATCAGAATAACCACTTGGATTTGCTTTATGTAAACCTTACCTTATACAAAAATGTAATTTAGAGGTGCCTATTATGACTCTTAATCAACTTCGCTACTTCTGCACAGCCAGCCGCTGCCACAGCATCACCAAGGCGGCGGAAGAATTGTACGTCACCCAGCCAACTGTATCTGTGGCGATCCGTGACCTGGAAATTGAATTTGGAATCAGTCTTTTCTATCGGAAAGGAAACCAGCTGATCCTTACCCAGGAGGGAGAGGCTCTTTACGAAAAAGCTACCTATATTCTTCAATATTGCACCGAGCTTCAGGCTGACTATTCCAGCATGGCAAGAGTGAAACCGCCTCTTCGCATCGGAATTCCACCCATGCTGAGCACCGTCTTTTTCCCGGAACTCCTTACTGCATTTCGCCAGGAGCATCCGGAAATCGCGGTAGTCCTGGAAGAATACGGCTCTGTCCGTGCCTGCAATCTGGTTCAGGATGACACCCTGGATCTGGCTCTGGTTAATATGGAGCAGTATAATATTGATAAATTCCATAATGCGATCCTGGCAAATGACCAGGTTGTTTTTTGTGTGAGTAAAGACCACCGACTGGCGGACAAAAAAGCGGTTACTACCAAAGAAATGTCAAAAGAAGATATGGTTTTCTTCAACGCTGATTCCGTGCAGAACCAGCTGCTAAAAACACGATTCGAAATGGACGGCTACACGCCTAATATCGTCATGCGCAGCAGTCAGATCTACACGACCCTGCAGTTTGTAAAGACCGGAAAATACGGCTGCTTCCTTTACACCAGTATGACTGACAAATTCGCCAGCTCCGGAATCGTCGGCATTCCCCTTAGTCCGCCTGTTCGCGTAAAGATTGGAATGGTCTGGAAAAAGGGAAAATACATCAGCGGAGATATGCAGAAATTCCTGAACTTTACCAGGATGTACTACAGGGAACATCCACTGACGCAGAAGAGTTCTGCGCCGTAAAGTTAATCATCAGAATACAAAAAGATACTACTTACCAGTAATATACTCATAAGTAGTATCTTTCCAATTTTACTAAATAAAATACTCAATAGCCTCTTCCACCGGAACTCTTGTCTTCTCATTATAAACCAGCACTGCCTCCCGGGCAGCTACTTTTCCCAGGGCATACAGAGCGTCTTCTTCACGGTTAAAATACTGGAACGGCACTTCCCGGTTGTATGCTCTTGGGTGTTCCAGATCAATGAGGATATCTTTTTCCTCGTAAGGCTCATCCCAATAATAAGGATCAAACAGCAAAATACTGCCATCCTTCACTCCGGTAAGGAGCACATAATGGGGCTCGTCCAGAAACAGTCTTACCACAGCTGCCCCGCCATGGCTCAGTGCCTGGTTGATCCTGCTCCCCGGGCCTATGTACACCTCAGTGCCAGACAAATACTCACTGCTTACCGTCATCATCCCAAGGTTCCCAAACTCATTCAGCCAATTGGAAAGAAACATCATGGCCGCCCTGGATGTGCCTCTTTTTCCCGGAATGCCTTCTTTGCTGTAGCAGTCCAGGCAGTAAAGCATGGTATTTCGGATCACCTCCGGCGGAATCTCATCCCTGTCAAACAGATAAATAATTGCATTCAACATGGATGTTGGTCCGCAGTCATATTCTGAGATCTGATAATGCAATGGATTTTTCACAGTTCATGTCCTCTCTTTAGTACGCATCCTCAAACGATATCTATTGGAAGTCGCCCTGCTTCTTCCTTGTTGATATTCTAACTATCAGTAGTTTTCTGCGTGAATCTCAAAGTATGACTGCGGATGTGCGCATACCGGACAGACCTCAGGAGCCTTCTCACCCACTACAATATGACCGCAGTTGCGGCACTCCCATACCTTCACTTCACTCTTGGCAAAAACTTCCTGTGCCTCAACATTATGAAGCAGTGCACGATAACGCTCCTCATGCTTCTTCTCAATGGCAGCTACCATGCGGAATTTCGCAGCCAGCTCCGGGAAGCCTTCCTCATCTGCTGTTTTCGCAAAGCCTTCATACATATCTGTCCATTCATAATTCTCGCCGTCTGCTGCAGCCTTGAGGTTCTCGAGGGTTGATCTGATCTCTCCGCCTTCGAGG
>CAVJRB010000502.1:0-3353 GCA_963651655.1 bacterium
GAAGATCACCGATTATATGCTGGCAGAGTTCAAAAGAACAGAAGGCGTAGACCTTTCCAATGATAAGATGGCTCTTCAGAGACTGAAAGAGGCGGCTGAGAAGGCGAAGAAGGAGTTGTCCTCCGCTACCACGACCAACATCAACCTTCCGTTCATCACTGCTACAGCGGATGGACCGAAGCATTTTGATATGAACCTGACAAGAGCGAAGTTCGACGAACTGACCCATGACCTGGTAGAGCGTACCGCGGTTCCGGTTCAGAACGCGCTGCGTGATGCGGGCATTACTGCTGCTGATCTCGGACAGGTGCTTCTGGTAGGTGGTTCTACACGTGTTCCGGCCGTGCAGGATAAGGTACGGCAGTTGACCGGTAAGGAGCCCAGCAAGTCTCTGAACCCGGATGAGTGTGTGGCAATCGGTGCCTCTATCCAGGGCGGTAAGCTGGCTGGCGATGCCGGTGCAGGTGAGATCCTTCTGCTGGATGTAACACCGTTGTCCCTGTCCATTGAGACCATGGGTGGTGTAGCGACACGGCTGATCGAGCGTAATACAACGATCCCCACCAAGAAGAGCCAGATCTTCTCCACCGCTGCTGATAACCAGACCGCTGTTGATATCAACGTGGTACAGGGTGAGCGGCAGTTCGCCAGAGATAATAAATCCTTAGGTCAGTTCCGTCTGGATGGAATCCCGCCAGCACGTCGTGGTGTTCCGCAGATCGAGGTTACATTTGATATCGATGCCAACGGTATTGTAAATGTATCTGCTAAGGATCTTGGAACAGGTAAAGAGCAGCACATCACAATCACAGCTGGTTCCAACATGTCCGAGTCCGAGATTGACAAGGCTGTTAAGGAAGCTGCTGAGTTTGAAGCTCAGGATAAGAAACGTAAAGAGGCAATTGATACAAAGAACAATGCAGACTCCATGGTATTCCAGGTTGAGAATGCACTGAAGGAAGCAGGCGACAAGCTTGATGCAAATGATAAGGCTGCTGTAGAGGCTGACTTAAATGCATTAAAAGATATCCTTGCAAAATATACAAATACAGAAGATCTTGGCGATGCTCAGGTCGCAGAGATCAAAGCAGCTCAGGAGAAGATGATGGAAAGTGCTCAGAAGCTTTTCGCAAAGATGTATGAGGCACAGAACCCACAGGGCGGCGCTGGTCAGGCTGGCCCGGACATGGGCGGAGCTTCCCAGGGCGGAAATGAAGCAGGCTACGGCGATGATGTTGTAGACGCTGACTACAAAGAAGTTTAATAAGTAATAATTTCATAAATAAAGTTCCGGAATTCTGGAACAGGAACCAGCAGCCCGGCCGTGAGTTTTCATGACCGGGCAATGGCGGTAGAAGACACTAAAAGGATATGTCGCCCGTTGGTGACAGCAAAATGAAGACGTTAGGAAAAGAAAGAAATCATGGCTGATAAAAGAGATTACTACGAAGTCTTAGGCGTTGATAAAAACGCTGATGAGGCTACCTTAAAAAAAGCATATCGTCAGCTTGCCAAGAAGTATCATCCCGATGTGAATCCGGGAGATAAGGAAGCTGAAGCAAAATTCAAAGAGGCAACAGAGGCTTACAGCATCTTAAGTGACCCGGACAAGAGAAGACAGTACGACCAGTTTGGCCACGCTGCTTTTGAAAACGGAGGCGGTGGCGGAGCAGGAGGCTTCGGAGGCTTTGATTTCTCCGGTTCTGATATGGGTGACATTTTCGGAGATATCTTCGGAGATCTGTTCGGAGGCGGCGGAAGCCGCAGACGTGCCAACAATGGCCCTATGAAGGGAGCCAATCTGCGCGCGCGTGTGAACATCACCTTTGAGGATGCTGTATTTGGATGTGAGAAAGAGCTTGAGATCACTTTGAAGGATGAGTGTACCACCTGTCATGGAACTGGAGCCAAGGCTGGTACTTCACCGGTTACCTGTCCGAAATGTAATGGTGAGGGACAGATTGTCTATACCCAGCAGTCCATGTTCGGTATGGTACGTAATGTACAGGTGTGCCCGGACTGTCATGGTTCCGGTAAGATCATCAAGGACAAATGTCCGGACTGCCGCGGTACCGGATACATTTCCAACCGCAAGAAGATCAAAGTATCCATTCCTGCAGGTATTGACAATGGCCAGAGTATCCGTATCCGTGATAAAGGAGAGCCTGGAACAAACGGCGGTCCAAGAGGCGACCTTCTCGTAGAGGTAAATGTAGGACGCCATCCGATCTTCCAGAGACAGGATATGAATATTTATTCTACTGCACCAATTACTTATGCGCAGGCAGCACTTGGCGGTGAAGTGAAGCTGAATACAGTAGACGGCGAGACTCTTTATGAAGTGAAGCCGGGAACCCAGACTGATACCAGAATCCGTCTGAAGGGCAAAGGTGTTCCATCTCTTCGCAACAAGAATGTCCGCGGTGACCACTACGTTACACTGGTTGTCCAGGTACCGACCAATCTGAATGAGGAAGCCAAGGAAGCACTTCGCAAATTTGATGAGGCATGCGGAAACCGTCCTGCAGGCGGTGCATCAGATGGTTCCGAGAAGTCCGAGAAAAAGAAAAAAAGCTTCATGGACAAATTAAAAGAGACCTTTGAAGAGTAAAAAACAGACTTTTTCCATAAAAGAATAAAGAAAAGGGGAGATATCCTCTTTTCTTTTTTTGTTACTTATTGTATATTAGAGAGTAGACGCAAGAATCCGGAAAGGAGTTTGGCATGAAAACAAAGAAAAAAGATGTATTAAACAGATTTGTGCCGCTGTGGGCCATCCCCCCTCTTGTTGCAATCCTGGCAGTGAATTGCCTGATCTACTGGGGAAGCAGTGCCCTTACAGCCAGTCGGTATCATTATGATTTTACAATGGCATTTGACAGGGCAGTTCCCTTACTGCCTGGCTTTGTGTGGATTTATATTCTGGCTTTTCCATTCTGGGCAGCTGGCTATATGCTGGCGGCAAGACGGGGAAAGGACATGTTTTACCGGTTTGTTGCAACCGATCTGACGATTCATCTGATTTGTTTTCTGATTTTTATTCTGGTACCGACCACTAACATCAGGCCGGAGATTGCAGGAGACACCATCTCTGAGAAGGTACTCCTTCTGGTCTATGCCCTGGATGGGGGAAGTGCTCCTTCCAATCTTTTCCCGTCTATTCACTGCTATGTGAGCTGGATGTGCTGGAAAGGAGTCCGGGGATGTAAGGATGTGCCGGGATGGTATCAGAAGTTTTCCCTGATATTTGCAATTTTGATCATCATATCGACCCAGGTGCTGAAGCAGCATTATATTGTAGATGCCATTGCAGCACTTTTGCTGGTGGAGTTTTTCTGGAGATTTTATCAGAA
>CAVJRB010000502.1:3363-6166 GCA_963651655.1 bacterium
AGGCATGGCTGGGTTTACCAAATTTTTGACAGAAGCAGCAGAACTACAGTTTAATAAAAAGATTGGAGAAATAAATATGAAGTGGAACCGTTTTACTATTAAGACGAAAACAGAGGCGGAGGATGTGATTATTTCCGCACTTGCAGACGTAGGCGTGGAGGGTGTTGAGATTCAGGACAAGCAGCCGCTTACTGAGACAGATAAGGAGCAGATGTTTGTAGATATTATGCCAGAAGGCCCTGCAGATGACGGAATTGCTTATCTGAATTTCTATCTGGAAGAGGATACAGAAGTGGAGCCTGTTCTGGAAAGAGTGCGCGGCGTTCTGGAGGAAGTGCGCGGATACATGGATATCGGCGAGGGCACCATCACTGAATCCCAGACCGAGGACAAGGACTGGATCAACAACTGGAAGGAATTTTTCCATCAGTTTTATGTAGATGATATTCTGATCGTTCCGTCCTGGGAAGAGGTGAAGGAAGAAGATAAAGACAAAATGATCCTTCACATTGATCCGGGTACTGCATTTGGAACCGGAATGCATGAGACCACCCAGCTGGTAATCCGTCAGCTGAAGAAATTTGTGACAAAGGACACCCAGATGCTGGATGTGGGAACTGGAAGCGGTATTCTTGGAATCGTAGCGCTGAAGCTTGGAGCAGCCCATGTGGTAGGAACTGACCTGGATCCATGTGCAATCCCGGCAGTAGCAGATAATAAAGAGGCCAACGGAATCAAGGACGAGACCTTTGACATGCTCATCGGCAACATTATCGATGACAAGGAAGTTCAGGATACGGTAGGCTATGAGAAATACGACATTGTAACAGCCAACATTCTGGCAGATGTACTGGTACCTCTTACTCCGGTTATTGTAAATCAGATGAAGAAAGGCGCATACTACATTACCTCCGGAATCCTGGATGTGAAGGAAGAGGTAGTGGTAAAGGCAGTTCAGGATGCAGGCCTTCAGCTGGTTGAGGTAACACATCAGGGTGAATGGGTATCTGTAACTGCAAGAAAGGAATAATTATGCAGCGCTTTTTTGTGGAACCGTATCAGGTTCAGGAAGAAGAACACCGCATCACCCTGACAGGCCCGGATGTGAACCATATGAAAAATGTGCTTCGCATGCGTATTGGTGAGGATGTGTGGATCAGCGATGGCGGCCAGAAAGAATACCACTGCACCATAGAGGCCTTTGAGGAAGAGGGAGCAATCCTTCATATTCTTTATGCGCAGGAGCCCCAGTATGAGCTTCCAAGCCGTATTTACCTGTTTCAGGGACTTCCCAAAGGGGACAAGATGGAACTGATCATTCAGAAGGCTGTGGAGCTTGGTGCCTACAGCATCGTTCCAGTGGAGACAAAGCGGTGCGTAGTGAAACTGGATGAGAAAAAAGCCGCCAAGAAAACAGCAAGATGGCAGCAGATCGCAGAAAGTGCAGCCAAGCAGTCCAAGCGCATGCTGATCCCGGAAGTGAAGAAGGTAATGAGCTGGAAGGAAGCCATCGCTTTTGCCAAAGAGCTGGATGTGCTTTTGATCCCTTATGAGCTTGCAAAGGGCATGAAAGAAACCAGAGAGATTCTGGCCGCAATAGAGCCGGGACAGTCTGTGGGAATTTTCATCGGGCCGGAGGGCGGCTTTGAAGAGGAAGAGGTTCAGGCTGCCATGGAAGCTGGCGCAAAGTCGGTTACTTTGGGAAAAAGAATCCTGCGCACAGAGACAGCAGGCATGACCATGCTGTCTATTCTGATGTTTACGCTGGAAAAAGAGGACGAATAGAAATGGAAGCATATTTTGATAACTCTGCCACTACAAGGTGTTATAAGGAAGTGGCAGACATTGTAGTGAAGACCATGACTGAGGATTTCGGCAATCCTTCTGCCATGCATTTGAAAGGCGTGGAAGCGGAGAAATATGTCCGCGATTCTGCACAGACACTTGCCAGACTTCTGAAGGTCAATGAGAAAGAAATCATTTTTACCTCCGGAGGAACCGAGTCCAACAATCTGGCACTGTTCGGCGGAGCGGATGCCAACAAAAGAATGGGCAATCACATTATCACAACCGCTGTAGAGCATGCTGCTGTAGGACAGCCTGTGGAGCGATTGGAGCAGATGGGCTACGAGGTGACCATTATTCCGGTAGATGAAAGAGGCGTAGTTCGTTTAGAAGCCCTTGAGAAGGCACTTCGCGAGGACACTATTTTGGTTTCCACCATGTATGTGAATAACGAGGTGGGAGCTGTGATGCCTGTGGAAGAGATTGCCAGGCTTGTCCATGAGAAAAGCCCGAAGGCTTTTTACCATGTAGATGCCATCCAGGCATTCGGCAAGTACCGGATCTACCCGAAGAAGCTGGGAATCGATATGCTTTCTGTAAGCAGCCATAAGATCCACGGACCAAAGGGCGTTGGATTTTTGTACATCAATGACAAGGTGCGGGTTCAGCCCCAGATCCTTGGAGGCGGACAGCAGGCAGGAATGCGCTCCGGTACAGACAATGTGCCGGGAATTGCAGGTCTTGGTGTAGCTGCCAAGATGGTATACACAGATTTTGAGGAAAAGATCGAGCATATGTACCAGCTGAAGGAACGCCTGGCAGAGGGATTTTTGAAGCTGCCGGATGTGCGTCTCAACGGTATGGAGCTTCGGGAAGGAGCACCTCAGATCTTAAGCGCCAGCTTTATGGGCGTAAGAAGTGAAGTTCTGCTTCACACATTGGAGGACAGGGGCATTTATGTTTCAGCAGGAAGCGCCTGCTCCAGCCATAAGCGTAAGGCAGCCGGCACCTTAAGTGC
>CAVJRB010000503.1:0-7176 GCA_963651655.1 bacterium
ACATTACGTGGAGCACAAGCTTTAACAATTTGGAAAAAATCTTTAAACTTAAAGCTCCCTTTCATCTTACAATCCCCCAATAAATTTGTAAAAATTTCTTCTTCACTTGTAAAAGTTCTTCTTTAAGTATAATCATACGTCGACAATTTTTCAACAATAAAAAATCCCTTTGTGTCATATATTTATTTTTCCTTTTGCTGTATCATAAGCTCATCAAAAACAAAAGGAGGTGCTTAACATGAGTTTTGGATCAATGGTAGCTTTAGGCTTAGCCGGAGCATTGGCTAACATTTTTTCAGGAGGCCACACTCTTGGTTGGTGGTAATCTTTCAGGAGGCAACTATTTTCTGGTTGCCTCCCCCAAAAAACACGCTCTAATATTAAAAATTCCACAGAGGTATATATGAATAAACTTTCACTTGACGAAATTCGTATTGCTGCGCAGAAAATAAACGACGAATATCACAATAATGGCTACTGACCAGCCCGTAAAATGGCTGATGCCCTTGAATGCCAGATGGTCATACACGGAAACGATGATTCCGACAGTAAATATACGTTTGAACAGTATAGCGGTCTTAGCTACAGTCATTAAACTTCCGATAAAATAATCATCAAAGCAAAAGATGATGTATCCCCACAAAACAACTATGAAATAACTTAGACATTAAGAAATCAAAAGTACTAAGTGTCCGTGCTTTATATTCATCTGTGGCTTTATCAATATCCTGTTTGTGTGATATACTTCCATTCCCCTGCAAAAGTTGTTCCCTACCCATTGTCAGAATCCTGTCGAAATGTTCTGCCCAGTCTTTCATCGTCATCACCTGTTCACGTTCTGCAAAATCAAGATATCCCGATACCAGCTGTCCAGATTCTGAACCGTGTTCCACGTTTTGATTTTACTCTATATCCTACTGAAATAATAACGTCTAAATTATAATAATCTACATTATAAACTTTTCCATCAGTAGCAGTGTAGGCAAATTTTGCCCGCACACCGCTGACGACTTATAAATAATCGGTTCGAAAATTATTTAGGAAATATTTCTTTTTTCGATATTGCGTTTTTATCACGCATTGCATATACTATAAGTACATAAAAAGCCAGCAAAAGAGGAGGTGTTAACATGGCAACTTCAAGTATCACTCATAATTTTGTCGTATCCAATCCCAATAGCGTAAAACGTTTTGTCGCAGCGATTGACGAAGCTGATCATGACCGCACACCAAAGCAGACACTTCCTGGACGTCAGTTAACAAACCCACAGGAGATCTTAGCTTTAATGTCAAAAAGGAAGAAATAACATGTCTGATAAATATTTTACCGTTAATATTCGGGCATATTTGGATAAAGACGAACCGACATATATCGGAGAGGAAAGTCTTTACGACTTGCTCTCCGATTTTTCTTGTCCTAAAAATCCCGATGTTGAATACTTTTTATTACATAATGCGATTGAATTTACTAAAAAAGATCAATCCATCACTTATCTGGTATTTGATGCCGAAGATGCTTCATTGGTTGGCTATTTTTCCCTTACAGTAAAACCAATCTCTATCCGGGCCTCAAACATCAGTAAAACAATGGCAAAGAAATTGTCCCGTGTCAGTATTCTGGATGAAGAAACACAATCCTATACCACAGCAGCTTACCTGATTGCACAGTTAGGAAAAAACTATTCTCTTCCAAGAAAAAAACGAATCCCTGGAAACATTCTGCTGGGATTTGCACTGGAAACCATATCCGGTCTCAAATATTCCGTAGGCGGCGTCATGGAATTTCTTGAATGCGAGGATAATGAATTTCTTCTGAACTTTTACACCCAGAATCATTTCAAACCATTTGATACTCGCATTACTACTTTCCCAAACAATGAACCTCACACTTTACATCAGCTTTTAAAATTTATCTGATTGTATACGCATGAAAAAACGACAGTCTGATTTACATTTTGTATTTCGAAAACTGCCGCTTTTATAGATTATTTTCTCAAATGCTGTTCAACTTTAACCTTTTTATCTCTCGTGATTAACGCCACTGATTCCACCGACACCGTATTCGGGAACATGTCTACGGGGCAGACTTTTTTTAACTGGTAGCCGTGGGCGCAGAGGTACTTCAGGTCGCGGGCCAGGGTGGCGCTGTCGCAGCTTACGTAGACCACGCGGTCGGGCTGCATTTCGATGATGGTGGCAAGGAGAGTCTCGTCGCAGCCTTTGCGGGGCGGGTCTACTACGATCACGTCGGCGCGCTCTCCGGTGCGGGCGTACTGCTCCGGCAAAACCTCTTCGGCTTTTCCTACAAAGAACTCTGTATTGGTAAAGCCGTTCAGCTTCGCGTTTTCCTTTGCATTCTCAATAGCGGCAGGAATGATCTCCACGCCTCTCACCATCTTCGCCTTCTGTGCCAGGAACAGGGAAATGGTTCCGATTCCGCAGTAAAGATCCCATACAGTCTCATTTCCGGTAAGGCCTGCGTATTCCAGTGCTTTTCCATAAAGCCGTCCGGTCTGGTAAGGATTTACCTGGAAAAAGGACAGCGGCGAAATCTGATAGGAAATCTCCCCAATCTTATCTGTGATGTAAGGCTTGCCCCAAAGCAGACGCACTGTTTCCCCAAGGATCACGTTATTTCGCTTCTTATTCACATTCACCATAATGCTTACAGTCTCCGGAATTTCCCGAAGGGATTTCACAAGAACGTCCTCCCCCGGAAGCTTCTCCCCGTTGATGATCAGACAGACCATCATCTCATCTGTGAAAAAGCCGTAGCGGATCAGCACATGGCGCACCAGCCCTTTGCCTGTGTTCTCGTCATAGGGCTGGATATGGTACTTTTCCATGTGGGCGATCACACGGTCCAGCACCTCTTTATTCTGGGAAACTCCAAGAGCGCAGTCCCGGTTCTCAATAATGCTGTGAGTCCTTCCTGCATAAAATCCGGTGATAATTCTGCCGTCCTTTGATTTTCCCACAGGAAACTGGGCTTTATTTCGATAGTGGAAAGGCTGCTCCATTCCAAGGATCTCTTCCATGGGAATATCCGTAAAGCCGCCGATCCGTTCCAGATGTCCCCTTACCTTGCCGGCCTTGAATTCCAGCTGTTTCTCATAGGAAAGGGCCTGCAGCTGACAGCCTCCGCACTGTCTTGCAAAGGCACATTCTGGCTCCACACGGTTTGGTGAAGGGGTAAGGATCTCCTCCAGCCTGCCATATCCGTAATTTTTCTTCGCTTTCATGATCTTTGCGCGAACTGTGTCTCCGATTACCGCATCCTTGACAAAAACGGTGAAGCCATCAGCCTTTCCGATACCTTCACCGTCAATTCCGCAATCTTCAATCTTTAACGTAACAATATCATTCTTACGATACTCCATAAAGATTACCATTCTCCTGTCTTTCTTAAGTTAGATTCAAACAATCTGTTATATCCAAGCCATTCCTTCTTGCTCTTGTCCGCCGCAAAAATCTCGGTAAGAGTCTCCATGCGGGCGTCTGTATTATCTGCAAGGTTTAAGGCAACCGCCTCTACCATAGCAGGCTTCTTCGGGGAACCGTATTCCAGTTCGCCGTGATGAGCCAGAATGCAGTGTACCAGCTGGTTCTCAAGATCCTGCGGAAAATCCGGGATCTCCTTAGCCAGATCATGGATCATCTGTGCTCCGATAATAATATGTCCAAGAAGCTGTCCCTCATCTGTGTAGTCATTCATCGGGAAAGAAGAAAGCTCCCTTGTCTTGCCCACATCATGCAAAAGAGCGGCTGTAATCAGCAAATCACGCTTGATCACCGGGTAAGCACCTGCCATATAATCGCAAAGTCTGGCAACGCTTAAGGTATGCTCCATCAAGCCGCCCATAAAACCGTGGTGCACAGTCTTGGCTGCAGAATGCTCCTCAAAGGATTTCAAAAATTCCTGATCCTCCACAAACAGCTTCTTCAGAAGGGTATTCAGATACCCATTCTTCACGGTACCGATCATAGCCATCAGCTGTGCGTACATATCATCTGTGCTGTTCTCACTTACCGGAAGGTAATCTGCCGGATTGTATTCGCCTTCGCCTGCCTTGCGCACACGCTTGATATTCAGCTGCATGGCACCTGCAAAGCTGGTCACATCTCCCATGACCTCAATATAATCCAGCGCATCAAAATCGTCGATTCCAAGGGAATTGGGATCCCAGATCTTGCCATCCATCACTCCGGTTTTATCCTGAAGGATAATATTTTCATAGGGCTTTCCGTTCTTGGTCACAGCCGGCTGCTTCTGCTTGCACAGGTAAATGCCGCTGATCCGGTCACCCTCATGTAACTCGTTCAAAAAACGCATATAATCTCTTTCCTAACCTTTCTAAACACATATACTCTAAATCATGCTCTGCGCACAGGCGCTCACAATAAAGAATCCAAATCTTTTATAGCATACCAAATATTTATGAACATTTTATGAATTTCTTCCCACTTTTTCCTTTTCAAGCGGAGGCAAATCATGTACAATAGGGGTTGCAGCAAAGCTGCCCGCAGAGAGCACATTTCTGATGCCGCCTCTGTGAACAGCGTAAAGAGCAGTATATTTACAGGAGAAATTATGAATCAAAAAGCTTTAAAATCACTTGAATATTACAAGATCATCGACCAGCTGGCCGAGAAGGCTTCTTCCCCTATGGGAAAAGACCTGTGCAAACACCTTCTCCCATCTGAAGATGTTTATGAGATCCGTCATATGCAGACCCAGACAAGAGATGCCCTCACCCGCCTTTTCCAGAAGGGAAATATTTCCTTTGGAAGCGTGAAGGATGTGCGGGGCTCCCTGAAACGTCTGGAGATCGGAAGCTCCCTTGGAATTTCCGAGCTTCTTGCCATTGCCGGACTTCTTGAAAATACCAACCGTGTCAAAGCATATTCCCGCAATGAGCGCGGGGATGCCAGAGAGGATTCCCTGGACGGCATGTTCGAAAGCCTGGAGCCGCTGACTCCCCTCTCTTCTGAGATCCGCCGCTGCATCCTTTCCCAGGATGAGATCAGTGATGACGCCAGCAGCGGACTGATGCATGTGCGCCGCAGCATGAAGATTGCCAACGACCGCATCCACACACAGCTTGCTTCCCTGGTAAACGGAAGCGCCCGCAATTATCTGCAGGATTCCGTGATCACCATGCGAAACGGCCGCTACTGTATTCCGGTCAAGGCAGAATACAAGGGACAGGTTCCCGGCATGATCCACGACCAGTCCTCCACAGGTTCCACTTTATTTATCGAGCCTCTTGCCATCGTCAAGCTGAACAACGACATCCGGGAACTGGAGCTTGAGGAACAGAAAGAGATTGAGGCAGTCCTTGCCACTTTAAGCGAGCAGACCGCACAGAACGTGGAAGCCATCCGCGCAGACCTGGAGATCATGATCCAGCTGGACTTTATTTTTGCCAGAGCCGGACTTGCCATGGACATGAATGCCACAGAACCTATTTTCAACACAGAAAAACGAATCCGCCTGAAGCAGGCACGCCATCCGCTGATTTCGAAGAAGCAGGCAGTTCCCATTGACATTCGCCTGGGCGAAGATTTCGATCTGCTTGTGGTAACAGGACCGAACACCGGCGGTAAAACTGTTTCCCTGAAAACTGTGGGACTTCTCACACTGATGGGACAGGCAGGACTTCACATTCCAGCCCTTGACCGCTCCGAGCTTTCTGTTTTCCGTGAAGTTTACGCGGACATCGGGGATGAACAGAGCATCGAGCAGTCCTTAAGTACCTTCTCCTCCCACATGACCAACGTGGTATCCTTCCTTGAGAAAGCAGATCAGGACTCCCTGGTACTTTTCGACGAGCTTGGTTCCGGGACCGATCCCACAGAGGGTGCCGCACTTGCCATTTCCATTCTCTCCTTCCTTCATGAGCAGGGAATCCGGGCCATGGCAACCACCCACTATAGCGAGCTGAAGGTTTACGCCCTTTCCACCAAAGGTGTGGAAAATGCCTGCTGTGAATTTGATGTGGAGACCTTGCGTCCCACTTACCGTCTGCTCATCGGAGTTCCTGGAAAGAGCAACGCATTTGCAATTTCCTCCAAGCTTGGACTTCCTGATTTCATCATCGACCGTGCCAGAAAGCGCATCAGCAAAAAGGACGAATCCTTTGAGGATGTACTTGCTTCCCTGGAAAACAGCCGCGTGATCATTGAAAACGAGCGCCAGGAGGTGGAGCGCTACAAGACAGAGATCGCATCCCTGAAGCAGGAACTGGAGTCCAAGCAGGAGAAGCTGGATGAGCGCAAGGAGCGTATTCTCCGGGAGGCCAACGAGGAGGCCCGCAAGATCCTTGCAGACACCAAGGAATACGCAGACCAGACTATGAAGATGTTCCACAAATTCCAGAAGGATCATGTGGACACTGCTGCCATAGAAAAAGAGCGCCAGAACCTGCGCGCCCGCATGAACAAGACCGAAAAGGGTATGTCCATGAACACCGCAGTAAAGAAGCCGAAGAAAGAGCTCAAGCCCAAGGATCTTTCCCTTGGAGATACAGTTCACGTACTGAGCATGAATCTGAAGGGAACCGTCAGCAGCCATCCGGATTCCAAAGGCTTCCTTTTTGTACAGATGGGAATCATCCGCTCCAAGGTACATATTTCCGACCTGGAGCTGGTTGATGAGCCGGTGATCAATACTCCCGGCCTTTCCAGAACCGGAGCCGGCAAGATCCGCATGTCCAAATCAACCAGCGTTTCCACGGAGATCAACCTTCTTGGAAAAACTGTGGACGAGGCCGTTGCAGAGCTGGACAAATATCTGGATGACGCTTACCTTGCACACTTAAAAAGCGTCCGCATCGTACACGGAAAAGGAACTGGAGCCCTCAGAAAAGGCGTACACAATTATCTCCGCCGCCAGAAGCATGTGGCTGATTTCCACCTGGCTGAGTTCGGCGAGGGAGACGCAGGCGTTACTATTGTAGAGTTTAAGAAATAAAAGGAGAAGCTATGGTTGCTAAACAGAAAATCCTCATCGTAGATGATGACAATAACATTGCAGAGCTGATTTCTCTGTATCTTACCAAGGAATGCTTTGAAACCAAAATCGTAAATGACGGCGAGCTTGCACTGAAGGAGTTCCAGACCTTCCGCCCGAACCTGATTCTTCTGGATCTGATGCTTCCGGGCATCGACGGTTAT
>CAVJRB010000504.1:0-3839 GCA_963651655.1 bacterium
CCAGGCAGTACTTCCATAATTTTTATTTTTTGTTTCAAAATAAGGCTAAGAAATTCCTCCAGTCTTTCGGGAACAATTTCCGGATTCATAATTTCCTTGAAAAATGCATCATATAAAAGCTTTACGCCTTTCACTCCAGTACAAAAATCAAGAAATTCTTCTTGTTGCTGGCTATTCCAGCTATAAAATTCTTCTGTCAACCCTATACTGCGTTCTATATCACGCAATATTTCTTCTCTTGTGCGCAGCATTGGAAAATACTTTTTCAGTTTGCTTTCCATATATACAAGTCTCCTTTCCACGTTTCGTCCCATGTACTGTACACATTCATTTTTTCATTCACTTGGAAATTCCTTCTGAGCAGAAGATAAAGATAAATTTTTAAGATCTTATAAGATGATTACAGATTATCACATTGTTATAGATATTCCAAGAAAAATCGTTCGACAAATTATGGCTTTTTATAACTGTACAGCCAAAATGATCTGCAAAACCACTGCAGAATCATTTCTGCGTATAAATTTAAAAGAGGTAACAGACACGGAAGAAATTCAACGCTTATCTTTTACCTCTTTTTGCTAACCATTCAAGGTCTCCTGCAACCTCATTTCACCTTAATCGCCTTCCTCGGGCACATTTCCTGGCAGCAGAAGCACCGGATGCATTTCTTGTAATCATAAACTGGGGGCTTTTCTTTGCCGTTTCGGAAATCGACGGCTTTGCCGGGGACGGGGCAGCTGTTTACGCAGATTCCGCAGCGGATGCATTTGTCTGGTTCGATGTAGGGTTTCTTCTGGAAAATGTTTAGGGCTTTGGCCAGTTTGGTCCAGATGTTGCTGCGGACCTGGGTGCGGTCTACGTTGAAATCTGCCTTTCCGTACTGGCCGACCAAATCTCCCATGGATATTTTACTAAATTCTATATACTCCTCATTACAAACATCTGCATTTCTCTCTTCGGCCTCTACGCCAGGTGAATTCATCATTGCCGTATTAGCCAAAGATGTGCCACCTTTATTCAGACCACCTTCTAAAGCAGTGTCTGTAATCGCATTCCCTTCTAATGAATCAACAGCCTTCCTCTCACTCTTTACGAGCAGTTTCGAATTCATGGTCTCCGCCACCACAACCTCAATATTCTCCTCCCTGCAATTCCCCAATCCCATCTTTTCCCCATGGTAATTGGTAGGAACCAGTTCTGGCTTCAGATGTACCAGTCTCGCGAATACGCTGTCCAAGGCTACCGGGTCTGTGGACATGAGGATCACATTCATGGCAACAGGATCACCGGAGCCTGGGCCGTTGCCTTCCATGGCGGTGATTCCATCCATAATGTAAAGTCTTGGCTTCACATACTGGTTCAGGTCGATGAGCATACGGGCGAAGCTGTCCGCACTTGGATATTTGGTGTGACCGATTGCCTTGTTTTTTCCGTAGATAAAACCGTAGCTGTTTTTCACGGCGCCTGTGATTCGCTCCAGGGCGTGGGTTTTCATTTTGGAAAGGGAAATCACGCAGTCCGCCTCCAGAAGCTCCTGGGGAAGGATAAATTCCTTCGCCTGGATTCCTTCCGGATTGTCTACACGGACACCTTTAGTGTAATCGATGGCTGAAATCTGGTATTTCTCCAGATAGGTGTCCATTCCGATTCCCTGGATTACCTGGCGGGTAGTGCCGTGGCCGCAGGAATCTGCGAGCACAATGTTGGCATAGCCCTCCTCACGCAAGATTCGGGCAAATGCACCAACCACCACTGGATGGGTGATCACCGCTTTTTCCACTTCCGCCTTTTTCAAAAGGTTGGGCTTAAGAAGAATCTTCTCTTCTTTTCTGATCAGCGATTCCAGCCCACCCAGCTGTTCCAATCCGCCTTTTAAAAGCGTATAAATCTGTTCTTCCTCATATGCCTCGCAGGGAAGCACAATTACTTTGCTCTTTTTATTCATGCACGATACCTTTTCTATATTTACTATTAAATTCAAAACCAGCATCCATAAACAGGCCATGTTTTTATAAGCTAATTCATGGATATAATCCAAGCAAAATTATATAAGTAAGATTGATAGCCCGAGTTACGAATACAGGCAACAGTTATGAGAACACTATAGACCAGTACTAGAGCCGATGACTTACATATTCGATGTTGTCTGCGCAATCAATCATGTTCGTTCAATCTCGCTTTCCCACACGCGCCGCCCGCAGTGCTTTCCTCACCGGCAAAATACACGCCGGCACCACTGACAATGCATCCACGCCCATCCGCAGAAAGGTTTCCGTCAGCCTTGTGTCCGCAGCCAGTTCTCCGCAAAGACAAACCTTGCAGTTCTCCTTATGTCCTGCATCCACGATCATTTTAATCATCCGCAAAATGGCTGGATGATGATCGTTGTATTTCTTCTGGAGCAGTGGATTCTGGCGATCCATGGCAAGGGTATACTGAGTCAGGTCATTGGTTCCAATTCCAAGGAAGTCTACACGTTTGGCCAATTCTTCTCCGATCATCACTGCTGCCGGAGTCTCCATCATGATTCCGGTACGGATATCCCGAAATGGAATTCCCTCACAGGTCAGTTCTTCCTTCACTTCCCTGATCAATTCCTCAATTTCGTCCATTTCCTCTTCTGCGCAGATCATGGGGTACATCATTCCCAGATTGCCGTACCAGCTGGCCCGGTAAATAGCACGGATCTGCGTTTTAAACAGATTTTTCCGGTCCAAGCAGAAACGGATTCCACGGTTACCCATAAGAGGATTGGTTTCCTGAGGAATTTCCAGATAGGATGCCTGTTTGTCCGCACCCAGATCAGCAGTACGGATCACCACCAGGCGATTTCCCATAGTCTGGGCTGTCTTTTTGTATGCCTGGAAAAGTTCTTCCTCCCCTGGATAATTTTCTCTTCCAAGATACTGAAACTCACTTCGGAGCAAGCCGATTCCTCTTGCGCCATAATACAATGCACTGTTCAGGTCATCCAGGCTGCCAATATTGGCATAAATGCCTACTTCCCGGCCATCCAGTGTCACATCCTGCTCATCCTTCAGCTTCAGAAGTTCTTCCCGCTCCACCTGGTCCGCTTTTTGACGGATTTCATATTCCTTGCGCACCTCACTATCCGGCTCCAGATAAAAAGTTCCGGTATAGCCGTCAATGACACCGATGCTGTCCTCCCATTCTTCTTCCGATGCAGGGATTCCAACGCCAGTCACGCAGGGAATATCCATGTTTTTGGCTAGAATTGCAGCGTGGGAAGTGGCGGAACCTTTGCGGGTGACAATGCCAAGAAGCTTGTCTTTGTTCATTTCCATCAGCTCTGCCGGAGATAAAGTGTCCGCTACCAGAATCACCGGTTCTTCCCCCAGGTCAATTTTATTCTCATCTTCCCCTAAAATTTCCAGAAGAAGGTCAGAAACGCGGCTTACATTATAAATTCGTTCCTTAATAGAAGGATCGTTCAGATTGCTGAACGTGCTGTGCAGTTCATCCCGCGTAGTCTGCACTGCGTAAGCAGCTGTAACCTTTTCCCCGGTGATCATGCTCTGCACAGCTCGAAGGAAGCTTCCGGAGCCAAGAAGCTCCGCCTGTTCAAGTACCAGGTTTCCTGCGTCTTCGGATTTCCCGTCACAGCTGTACCCATCTGTATTTTGTGTCGTCTGCTGCCCGGTCACACCATCATATTCTTCCTTCAGCGTCTGCATCACATGCCGTCTCGCCGTATCAAAATTATGCATTTCCTTTTTCACATCCTCTGCCTGATGCTGCCGGACCTGATATTCGCCTTTTCGGTAAAACCGTATTTTCCCAATGGCAATTCCCGCAAAAGCGGATGCACCCTTATATAT
>CAVJRB010000505.1:0-2893 GCA_963651655.1 bacterium
GGTTTTCTCGGCGATGTGGCGGACGGATTGGATCCCGATTCCATTGCCTGTGCGCTTGGATGACTGGAAGATATCATTTTTCTTTCGGATTTCGCCGTCGAAGGTATTTTCCACCTGGATCAGAAGCAGATGATTGTAGTGAAGATAAACCTCCACGTTAATTTTCCTGCGGGAAACCTCTGTTTTCTGACTTGCCTGGATGGCATTTTCCAGAAGGTTAGAGAGCACCAGGCACATGTCAATCTCATCCACAGCAATATGGGAAGGCAGATCCGTTTTTGCATGAAAAGGAATGCTTTCCCGTTTGGCAAGGGCAGAGTAGTAGCCAAGCACGCCATCCGCCGCCTGATTTTCACAAAAATGCAGATCCTGGCTTGGAATCTTGCTGGAAGCACAGGAAAGATATTCCTTTATTTTTTCCAGATCGCCATTTTCTGCAAGGGCGGACAGCTGGACAAAGTGATGGCGAAGATCATGCCTTGCCTGTCTGGCTTCCTCAATGGCAGAGCGAAGATTCTCATACCTTGCCTGCTGCAGGGAAAGGAAATGATTCTCTTGCACAAGCCTTGCGTTTTTGTTCAGGCTGTTTGCCATCAGCAGGAACATGGCGTAAAAGAATACCAGGATCACCAGAAGAACCAGGCTGATCACAATATATCCCTGAAGGATCCGCCCGGTGTACAAGGTATTTCTATATTTTGGCACCATGAACAGGTTCAGTGCAATGAAGATCAGAGGCAGGATCCAGAAGATATACCAGGTCTGTGCGAAATTTTCATCGTCCACCATAGTTCTTGCCGCATGGGAAGCAGGATACCACGCCGCCAGAAGAAAGAGCAGGCAGATCCCATTATAAAAAAGTCCTGCACCTGTTCGGAACCACAGTTCATTTTCCGAAAGGTTAAGCCTTGCGGTGAGAATGGCGTTGAATGCCCTGGACAGGCTGTTGACGCAGGCGAACACCGCGCACACTGCCAGGAAAATACTGCCGGATTTCCAGATGGTGACCCGAAGAGTCCTGTGGTAGACAGCCATGGCTGCTGGCAGCAGAAAAATCAGCACAGGCAAGGTGGTAATCTGCAAAGTGTAACATAATACACCACCTGACACACAAAGACCTGCAAGCAAAGGAAGCAGCCACACTGCTAGTTTGTGCAATGGCTGCCGCAGGTAAGTCTTTACAGGCAGATAGGCAAGCAGTAAGCCTGGAATAATTACCGTAAGTTCAAGAATCGGTCTTAGCATCTTGTCCATTCGAAACGTCCTTTCTCAGAGATCTTTCTTAAAATTTTTTCAAATGTTCTTTTTCAATGCCCTCTCTGAAACAGAAACTCCATGAAAGTCTGTCTTGCGTTTTTCACCAGCTTCTGGCTCACCGGGATCTGGTTCCCGTCATCCATCACGAATACCTCTCCATCGAAATCAACCGCATGTTCCAGATTGATCACAATACCTCTGTTGCACTGATAAAAACGAGGTTCCATTTTTAACAGGGCGAGGAAGGCCTCGAAGGACTGCCTGGTAACCAGCTCCTTTGTCTTTGTAGTATGAATGTGGATCATATGGGAAAAATGCTCCGCAAACACAATGCTGCGGAAGGGAACCTGTATGTTGCTTCCGTTCACCTTTACATCTATGTATTTCCCGGAATCTGGAATCCGGGAAAGAATCTCATCCATCAGATCCGAAATGTCCTTTTCGTTATAAGGCTTTACCAGATAGTGCAGGGCGCGGACCTTAAATCCATCCAGCGCATGGTCTGTGGAGGTGGTGGTAAAGATTAACAGACAATCCGGATCAAATCCCCGAAGCTCTCTGGCAATCTCGATCCCATTTGCCCCGTCCATATAAATATCCAGGAACAGAACTGTGAAAGGCCGTTCCTTTGCGGCTTTCAGAAAAGTCTCTCCATTTTCAAATTCTGTCAGGTCAGCATGAACTCCGCGCCTGCCAAGCTGCTGTTCCAGGCGGTCACGCAGCAGGGTACGTTCACTGGCAATGTCATCTACAATTGCAATTCTCATATGTATTGTCCTCGCCATCATCACAATTTTTATAAAAACAGTATAACACAAAACACAAGACCGAACCATTCCCCTTGCGGGCAATTCGTGCCATTTTTTCCTGTTTCGTGCCAAACCAATTGAAAAACATTTGGATTTTCATATAATGAGTCTCAACAAGTGAAGGAAAAAATCAAGCGGAAAAGGAGGAGATTCGTGTATTGCATTGCTGTATTGATTGATGAAGAACAAAAGGGGCAGGATTATGCAGAATATATTTTGAATTACTGCGCCGACAGAAAGATATTTCCCCTGGTTCAGATTTATCAGGACCAGGAAAAGTTTTTTGGAGAGATACAAAAGACGGTACCAGCCATTGTGCTTCTGGCGCTTCCGGGGGTAGCAGGGCTGAATGCTGCCGAGCATCTCCGTTCCCTGCACCCCAAATGCAAAATAATCTGGTGCAGTGATCTGGATTTTTCCCTTCATGCCTTTAAGCTGCGTGTGGAATATTTTTTTATGGAGCCCGTGGAGGAACAGAAGCTTTGGGAGGGACTTACGGCATGTTTCGGACGCAGCAAAGGGGTCAAGAAATAATTTCAGGAGGAAGATGATAATGAAAAAAAGAGCTATGATTCTTGCGATGATCGCGGCTATGTTTACGGTTCCCTCAAACTGCACGGTAAACATTCTTCATGCAGAAGAGGTACAGACAGAAGAAACCCAGACAGAAGCCGGAACAGAAGGGGCACAGCTTCCTATAAAGGCACTTTCCCCGAAAGTGGTTGCGAAGAACCCCTACATGGCAGACAGTGACGCCAACATCCATCACGACTGCTACAACACTGACTCCACAGATGAAGTGCTGCCTGTCGGCATTTATTCTGAGA
>CAVJRB010000506.1:0-2466 GCA_963651655.1 bacterium
GTCATGAGTGGCTTCCAGATAATCTTCAACTGCACTGGCTTTCATGGTATCCAAGTAAGTATAACCATTGTAATTATCATTAAATTCTGACTCTTCTATGGTAACTGCCAGGATTTTTTGATCTGCACTTATTTCTATTTTATTGTAATCCTCAGTATTCCATCTCTGTAAGTTCTCATATTCATGGCCCTTCAGCGTGCAGCTGTACAGGCCTGCGAGCTGTTCCTTTTTTTCTTCCAGATAGGGAACTGCTTCTTCTAAGGTCAACACTTTAAGCTGCAGCCTTTTACTTCGGTTTTCTTTTTTCGCCGTTACAAGACCTCCGGCAGTTCCCGAAGGCCACCGATCTTCATCATAAATCCAGAGTTCCAGACCAATTTCTTTCCCATATTTCAGGCATTTGTCTACTAGTTCCATCCATTCCGGGCCCATATATTCTGTTTCCAGACCAACCCTGGAATGGATAAAGGCTCCGCCAAATCCCATTTCTTTCAGAATGTCCAGCTGTCTGTAGAGTTCCTGTTCTTCCAGCTTTCCATTCCATGCCCAGAAAGGCTTGCTTCTGTATTTTATTCCCGGATTTTTAAATTCTTTTATGCGTTCAGCTCTTTGTCTATCCACTTTTTTCCCTCTATTTTTCTGAAAACGGATATGGTTACTCGTGTAACTATATTGGTAATAAAAAATATTGCTTTTTTATCTGCAATACTTCTGTATTTCCAGCTGTCCCGTTTAAAAGACAGCTGAATTTATCTTTTACATTTTGCTACGCTTTCTCTTTCGATATAAGAAGAAGCAACTACCTTGTAGGGCTTGGGCTTATTCTCAATCTTGGCGATGAGATCTTTCATCAGATATCGTCCCATTTCAAAGGATGAAACATCCAGTGTGGAAATGGATGGAATAAAATAACGGTCAATTTCCAGGTTGTCACAGCCAATTACAGAAATATCCTCAGGCACTTTAAACCCTTTCCGATTAAGCTCTCGGATTGCGCCAAACGCCATCAGATCATTCAAGGCAAACACTGCGGTAAACGGTTCCTTCCGTCTCAGAAGCTCACGCATTGCCCGGATTCCAGCTTCTTCATCGGTTTCTTCTCTGGCGTTTCCATCTACCATAAGCTTCTCATTATAAGGCAGCTCATAGTATTCCAATGCTTCCATCAAATTGCGGTAACGTACATGACGCTCCGGGTTCAGATGCAGACCGCTGAGATATGCAATATTTCTGTGGCCATGTTCTTTCAGTGCCTTCACTGCGCTAAAGATTCCTTCCCTGTAGCTAAAGTCCAGATTCCCGGAGGGAATGGCATATGGAAGACTTCCTTCCAGCAGCTTCGCAGTTTCTTCAGCCTGTACAGTCGCAATAATTACGCCGTCCAAACCTCTGGCTGCCAATTGCAGTCCCTCTTGAGGATTGGCATAATCGATCATGATGATGGATACAATGTAGCCTCTCTTGCTTGCTACAGCCTGTGCACCAGCCAGCATCTCGGTATAATATGGGTTCTTCAGATTGTTAACCAGCATTGCTACATGCTGTGTCTTACGGGTTACCAGACTTCGTGCCACCAGATTGGGGGTGTAATGCAATTCCCGGATGGCTTCCTCTACCCTGGCTTTTACTTCGGGGGTGACATGCTTAGTGTGGTTCACAACATAAGAAACTGTTGCCACTGACACGCCTGCATATTCTGCTACGTCTTTCCTGGTAGCCATCTCCATCCCTCCCTCCGGCTGAAGTCTTTCGAATTGGTTACTCGTGTAACTTAATTTGAATATACACCATCAGTTGTCCATTGTAAAGTACTTGTTGCAGATTTTCTGTTTTTTATAAAATATTGTTCTTGTTTTTGTGCAATTTAACAGGGTGGATTAAAAAAAACCATCCCCAGGAGTGATGCATATCTCCGAGGGATGGCTTTATTGGTTTTACTTCCCAAGCAGCTGCTGAAGTTCTTTGATTTTCTGGTGGGCTTCCTCTAGTTGATGCTCTTTAGATTGAAGTGCTTCTTGCTATACAAGCATATTTTTTTCCAGAGTTTTGACTTCTTTGGTAGACATTTTCGCAATTTTTGCAATTTCTTCATATGACAACTTACCTAATACCAATAATTGCTGCGCCACATCAGTCCGTTCTTCTTTTACAGCCTCATTTCGCATTTCTTCCAGTGCTCTACACATAGTTGCCACTCCTTTCTCATCTTCCTTGAAATATCGTACCCGGTCTGCCAGGATTTTATAATTCATGTCCTTAGCATCGGTGCAGGAAAAATCATGCATTAGTTTTCCTAATGCAGATTCATCTTTTATCTGGGCATTCACATATATAATATGTGATTTGTCCCCAAACACTTCACCAGTTTCTTTTACTACCCTATCAATATGATAGATTGGTAATCCTGCTTTCATTGTACCAAGCCGCTAGCGCGGCGGCTAGCCCTAAGTACATGAAAATACTACC
>CAVJRB010000507.1:0-5403 GCA_963651655.1 bacterium
TGGCTTCGGGGTGGAAATCCTCTCCAAGGAGATGGACGGCCGCCGGAAGATCAGCAGTACCTTTATCAGGGAAGAACTGAAAAAGGGAAATATGGAAAAAGTAAGCTCTCTGATGGGAGCGGATTATTTTGTGGAGGGCCAGGTAGTCCACGGACGTGGGATGGGACATAAAGTCCTTCTGCCTACCACCAATATCGTGCCCCCGAAGAGCAAGATCCTGCCGCCAAACGGCGTGTATGTGACAAGCTCCTATTTCGGGGAAAAGGTTTATCACGGAATCACCAATATTGGCTATAAGCCTACGGTAGGCGAGAGCTTTGTTGGGGTGGAGACCTATCTTTTTGACTGCGAGGAAGACCTCTACGGAGAAAACTGCCGTGTTGATTTTAAAAAGTTCCTGCGTCCTGAGAGGAAATTTCCCTCTCTTGAGGCGCTGAAAGCCAGACTTCTGGCAGATGCCGAAGATGGCAGGGCTTATTTTAACGAGGGAGATCATAATTAATGGCAGAAATCATACTTGGATTAATGGGCGGACTGGGACTTTTCCTGTATGGAATGCGCCTGATGAGCGACAGCCTGGAAAAGGCCGCAGGAGCCAAAATGCGAAGTATTCTGGAATTTTTTACCAAGACTCCGCTTCGGGGGATTCTGGTAGGAACCTTTTTTACCGCAATTATCCAGTCTTCAAGTGCAGCCACGGTTATGGCGGTGAGCTTCGTCAACTCGGGGCTTATGAACCTGTATCAGGCTGCGGGCGTGATCATGGGTGCCAACATTGGTACGACCATTACCTCCCAGCTGATCGCCTTTAACTTATCGGAGCTGGCGCCTGTGATCATCATGGCGGGAATCATCATGCTGATGTTTTCCAGGAAGTCCAGGGTTCAGAGAGCCGGCGAGGTGCTGGTGGGCTTTGGCATTTTGTTCATGGGGCTTACCTCCATGTCCTCTGCCATGAGTGTTCTGAAGGAATCCCCGCAGGTGGTAAGTGCCATGGGTTCCCTGAACAGCCATTTCCTGGCACTTGTTACAGGCATGGCAGTGACTGCAGTACTGCAGAGCTCTTCTGCAACTGTGGGAATTATCCTGCTGCTTGCCAACCAGGGACTTCTGGATATGCGGATCTGCTTCTTTATTATCCTGGGCTGCAACATTGGAGCCTGCGTGTCTGCCCTGATCGCAGGACTTAGCGGGAAACGGGATGCCAAGAGGGCAGCTCTGATCCATCTGTTTTTTAATATCATCGGCACTGCTATCATGTATGTGGTGATTTCCATTGGGCTGGAGCCCATCACCCATTTCATAGAAACCATTTCCGGACACAATCCGGGACGTGAGGTGGCAAATGCCCATACCCTGATCAAGATCGTGGAGGTGCTGATGCTGGCGCCGTTTACCAAACAGATCGTAAAGCTTACCGGCTTCTTTGTGAAAAAGGAAGAGACAAAGAACCAGGATGGCTTCTGCCTGCAGTATATTGGGGAAAAATCCGTTTATTCTCCCACAACGGCAGTGTTTGATGCCATTCAGGAGATGAGCCGCATGGGACAGATGGCCGTTACCAATCTGGAACGCGCCATGAATGCACTGATCACTCTGGACGAGGCGGACATCGGGGAAGTTTATGTGGTGGAAAAGCAGATCGATTTTCTCAATCATGAGATTACCAGCTATCTGGTCAAGGTGAATCAGACCACCCTTCCGGCAGAGGATGCCAAAAGCATTGGCGGCCTGTTTCATATTGTAAATGATATTGAGCGCATCGGGGATCATGCGGAAAACGTTGCAGATGCGGCAAAAGTGAGGCTGAACCAGAAAATTGAGTTCAGTCCCCAGGCAAGGGCAGAGCTTTCCGGCATGCTGGATCTGGTTATTAAGGTTACTACTTATTCACTGGATATGTTTGCACATAACAATCTGACCCATATGCAGGATATTCTGGATCTGGAGGATCAGGTGGACCAGATGGAAAAGGATCTGCAGGAATCCCATGTTCTGCGTCTGACAAGGGGAGAATGCACGGCAGAGGCGGGAATGATCTTTTCGGATATTATTTCCGGCCTGGAAAGAGTCTCAGACCATGCCACAAACATTGCCTTTTACCTTTTGGATGAGGATCCTGTGGAGCGGCAGAAGGAGAAGCGGGAAGATCGCTGGAAAGATTTCTGAGTAATTTTGTGAAAAAGTGGTTTACAGAAGTTTTTGGGTATGCTATACTAGGCAAGGTGTGAACAGGAATTTTTCTGTTTCCATATAAAAGCAGCCCATATTCAGGGGTTGGAATCTCCGACCGTCTCTTAATATGCGGCGATTACGTCCCCACAGGAATACCTGCATGGGAGACCACTAAAATATAAGGAGGAAATCAAAATGATTTCAAAAGAAAAGAAAGCAGCAATCATGAAAGAGTATGCAAGATGTGAGGGAGATACTGGTTCACCAGAGGTACAGGTAGCTGTTCTTACTGCAAGAATCCAGGAGCTTACTGAGCATTTACAGAACAACCACAAGGATCATCATTCCAGACGTGGTCTGCTGAAAATGGTAGGTCAGAGACGTGGACTGTTAGCTTACTTAAAGAAAACAGACATCGAAAGATACCGTGCACTGATTGAGAAATTAGGCTTAAGAAAATAATTAGTATGCGGAAGGGGCGGATTTCCATCCGCCCCATTTTAAGATGTAAAGCCAGAATTTCCGAGACTTCTGAAAAGGACATTTGGTCTGAAGTGTGTTTTTCAGTCGTTTCGGACTTGTGTTCTGGCAGATGAAGATTTTATATTGAAAAGGAGAGAAGACATGTACAAAAGTTATTCCATGGAATTAGCTGGAAGAACACTTACCGTAGATATCGGACGTGTTGCGAAACAGGCCAATGGCGCAGCACTGATGCATTATGGTGATACCACCGTACTTGCGACAGCAACTGCTTCCAAGGAGCCAAGAGAGGGAATCGACTTTTTCCCGTTAAGCGTTGAGTATGAAGAGAAAATGTATTCCGTAGGAAAGATCCCAGGCGGTTTCAATAAGAGAGAGGGAAAGGCAAGCGAGCATGCGATCCTTACCTCCCGTGTTATCGACAGACCTATGCGTCCTCTGTTCCCGAAGGATTACAGAAATGACGTCACACTGGTAGACATGGTTATGTCCGTTGATCCGGAGTGCAACCCGGAGATCCCGGCTATGCTTGGTTCTTCCATTGCAACCTGTATTTCCGATATTCCGTTTGACGGTCCATGTGCAACTACACAGATCGGTCTTATTAATGGGGAATTCATTGTGAACCCAACACTGGCACAGAAGGATGTTTCTGACCTTCAGCTGACCGTTGCTTCCACAAGAGACAAGGTAATCATGATCGAGGCTGGCGCCAATGAGGTTCCGGAGGATCAGATGATCGAAGCTATCTACAAGGCACACGAAGTAAACCAGGAGATCATCAAATTCTTCGACCAGATCATTGCTGAGTGCGGCAAAGAGAAGCACAGCTATGAGTCCTGCGCAGTTCCACAGGAGTTGTTTGATGCCATCAAAGAGATCGTTCCTCCGGAAGAGATGGAGGTTGCCGTATTCTCTGATGACAAGCAGACAAGAGAGAACAACATCGCACAGATCACAGACAAGCTGAAAGAGGCTTTCGCAGAGAAAGAAGAGTGGCTTGCAGTTCTTGGCGAGGCTGTTTACCAGTATCAGAAGAAGACCGTTCGTAAGATGATCCTCAAAGATCACAAGCGTCCGGACGGCCGTGCCATCACACAGATCCGTCCTCTGGCAGCAGAGGTTGACATCATCCCGAGAGTACATGGTTCTGCGATGTTCACCCGCGGACAGACTCAGATCTGCACCATCACGACTCTGGCACCTCTTGCAGAGGCTCAGAGACTTGACGGACTTGATGAGTTCGAGACAACCAAGAGATATATGCATCACTACAACTTCCCGTCCTACTCCGTAGGTGAGACCAAGCCGTCCAGAGGACCGGGACGCCGTGAGATCGGACATGGAGCACTGGCTGAGAGAGCACTTGTTCCGGTACTTCCAAGCGTAGAGGAATTCCCATATGCGATCCGTACCGTATCCGAGACCTTTGAGTCCAATGGATCCACATCCCAGGCAAGTATCTGTGCGTCCACTATGTCTCTTGAGGCAGCCGGCGTACCGATCAAGAAACCGGTTGCAGGTATTTCCTGCGGTCTGGTTACAGGCGATACAGATGATGACTATATCGTTCTTACCGATATCCAGGGTCTTGAGGACTTCTTCGGCGACATGGACTTCAAGGTAGCCGGAACTCATGACGGTATCACTGCAATCCAGATGGATATTAAGATCCACGGTCTTACAAGACAGATTGTAGAGGAAGCAATCAGACGTACCAAGGAAGCAAGAGAGTATATCCTCAATGAGGTTATTGAGAAATGCATTCCTGCACCTCGTACTTCTGTTGGCAAATTTGCTCCGAAGATCATCCAGATCCAGATCGATCCTCAGAAGATCGGTGATGTGGTTGGACAGAGAGGAAAGACCATCAACACCATTATCGAGCGCACAGGCGTGAAGATCGACATCACAGACGAGGGTGCTGTATCTATCTGCGGTGTGGACGACAAGAACATGCAGGAAGCAAAGCGTATGGTTGAGATCATCGCTTCTGACTTTGAGCAGGGACAGATCCTTACCGGACAGGTTGTAAGCATCAAAGAGTTTGGTGCATTTGTTGAGTTCGCACCTGGCAAAGAGGGAATGGTTCACATTTCCAAGATCTGCAAGGAGAGAATCAACCGTGTAGAGGATGTTCTCACACTTGGTGATAAAGTAACTGTGATCTGCCTTGGAAAAGACAAGATGGGAAGAATGAGCTTCAGCATCAAGGATGTTCCGGCAGATGCCAAATAAGAATAGAATTTCAGGTTGCTGTGAGTGTTTTATGCAGCGATAATTTTAGAATGCCGGACAAAATGCCCGGCATTCTTTATATCTTGCAGGCATCATCCTGATACGAGGGATAAAAACGCGTGAAGGGCATGCACTGAATGAAATGAGGTAGGTGCAGCATAGGGCCTGCACAGCATGAATGATGTGATTTATAGGAGGAATTATGAAGAGAATCGGGAAATTTCATAAAGTAAGTAAAGAGCGCTTTGTGACAGACTGGCTGGATGCTTTTGAGGGCGCCACTGTGGAGGAAGCAGAGAAGATTTACGAGGGAATCCGTCTGCCAAGACGTGCCACAGCAGGAAGTGCGGGTTATGATTTCTTTTCCCCGGTGGATTTTACCATCAATCCGGGTGAGACAGTCAAGTTCCCAACAGGAATCCGTGTGGAGATGGATCAGGCGTGGGTGCTGAAGTGTTACCCAAGAAGCGGACTTGGATTTAAGTACCGCCTGCAGCTGAATAATAC
>CAVJRB010000508.1:0-3427 GCA_963651655.1 bacterium
CCCCAATGCATAGAGGGGGCAATAGCAGAACAGGCAGTTGAAATCCTCCGGATCTGCTCCCTTATGGCAGGGAAAAAATTCGCAGTTTTTATGACTGAAATAGGAGTATTCCTTGCCTTCCCAATAATTCTTTTCCATTTTCCGGCTCCTTTCTCATCTGCCCTAATAAATTCCTTTTCCGCAGGACTTTTTATAGTAGAAATCTTCCATATTATTTTCAAATAAATAAAAAAATAACCGCTTACGCGGCTTCGAAATTCTCGCAGATATTTAAGAGGGAGCGATGCTACTCCGGGGTAGAATATGACCCGTTCATATATACGCGGAGGGAACGGTTTCATCCGAAGTAGTATCGCCTGCCATTTAATCTGTATAATTCATCTGAACAGGCGATATTCCATAAAAAATGTCCACTCACAAAAGCGGACAACATTCCAGGGCTGCGGATTCCCTAAAACTGGTTGTTACACTTTCATCGGAAGTTTAACCTCGCCATACTAAGCAGGTTTCCTGGCTCCAGGATCATCGCATCATCTCTCCTTCTCATGCATACGCACAATGGACTCTGAGACTTGCTCCTCTGTTACAGTGACCGGATCGCTCAGGTTTCTCACCTGATTCCCTCTTTCTGCCAGCTAATAGCTACCAGCACTTAATATGTTCAATATGGAATTATACTGACATCATAGTACCACCTGCCTAAGTATTTGTCAACCCGTAATCTGTTATTTATTTGTCAAAATTATGGAAAGCAAATTCCGCTTTTAGGCTCTGTTTCGGAAGCCCTCAAATTTTCACAATAAAGTCAAAAAACCTCCCGGATTCCATAGCAAGGATCCGGGAGGGATTCAAATTCTTTCATTAAATATATCTGTCAATGCAAATACTATATGCGCCCAAGCCTATGCTGCAATTATACAAGACGTCTTACAGATGTAATGGTTCTGTATGCAGCATTGTCGCTGATCTTGATTCCGTCTCTGGAGTTGGACGCATGTACGATCTGTCCATTTCCCATATAGATTGCGACATGTCCACCATAGCAGATCAGGTCTCCTGGCTGTGCATCTGCATAGGAAACTTCAGTTCCTGCATTCTGCTGCTCATAAGAAGTTCTCGGAAGGCTGACACCGAAGTTTGCATATACGCTCTGTACGAAGCCGGAGCAGTCAGCACCATTTGTCAGGCTTGTTCCGCCCCATACATATGGATTTCCAACAAACTGTGTTGCATAGTCTACTACAGAAGATCCGGAGCTGGAATAGCTGCTGGATGAACTGGATGAGCTGCTGGAAGAACTTTCAGAGTAGCTGTCATAATCTACTGTATTATCGCTGTCGATTACGTTTCCATACTCATCATATTCGTAATCTGAAGAAGAATCAGAGCTTCCGCTTACAACGTCTCCATCCTCGTCATACTGAACATCTGCATCTGAACTGTTGCTGTAATCCTCGCTATCATCTTCGCTGTAGTCATCATAGCTTTCATCGCTCTGTGACTCTTCTGCTTCCTGTGCAGCAGCTGCTGCAGCGGCTGCTTCTGCCTCTGCCTGACGTCTTGCTTCTTCCTCAGCTGCAATACGTTCTGCCTCAAGCTGCTCGATTTCAGCCTGCTGCTCTGCAAGAAGGTTTGCATACTCGGTAGCCTGCTGCTGTGCGTATGCGATCTCATTCTCGCAGTCCGCATTGTTTGCACGGGTTACATCCAGCTGATACTGGAGATTGGACTGCTGTGCCTCATACTCCTCTTTCATTGTCTCGAAATCAGCTTTCTCCTGCTCGTACTGATCTTCTAACTTCTGAACCTCTTCAATGGTTCTCGCATACTTCTGAAGGCTCTCTCTGTCCTGCTCATACATCTGCTGTGTGTACTCTGCTCTGGTAAGAAGATCCGCAAGATTGTCTGCATTGAGCATCATCTGGAACCATGCATTGTTTCCGCCTTTTTCATAAAGGTACTGGATACGCTTCTTCATGGAACTGTACTGTTTATCCTTAGCGTTCTGTGCCTTGGTCAGGTCGCCCTGGGTTTTCTCAATTTCTGCTTCCTTGGAAGCGATATCATTCTCAAGAGTCTGAATGGAAACCATGACATTAACAAGATCGGAATTCAGGGAATCGATCTGGCTCTCAAGCTGCTGTTTCTGCTCCCAGAGAGCATTCATACGTGCATATGTAGCATCCAGCTGCTGGCTTGTCCAAGCCTGCTCTTCTCTTAAGTCGCTCTCGCGGTCAGCGCTTACGCTTACTGCCTGTGAGCCGCACATTAAAATTGCCAGTGTCAGACACATAATTCTTTTCTTCATGTTTCATCACCCTCATTTTTAGTCTTTCATCTAAGTAACTTAATTTGTAACATGTTTGCAATATTTCAATCAATCTTGCTACATATTAACACAGGTCCGCAAACATTTCAACCCTAAAATGCAATAAATTTTAAATTTCTGTAACATTTCGTAATATATTTGTATTTCATTCGCCTGAAATGCAGCGTTCTTATAAACAAAATCCCACAACTGTAAAGCGATTTTTGTAATTTGTAATACTAAAAAGAGGAAACCAGTTTCATACTGATTTCCTCCTGTGTAAATCACTGTGAAATTATTTGCCAAAAAGATCATAAAGAATCTGATCAGCTGTCTTGTTTAAATATCCGTCCGGATCAGAAAGAGTACTGCTGTTCCATCTCAGATAATTACCGTTACGGATATAGTTTCCGCTGGATGTATGATAATTGAATTTGTTGTATCCGGAATACATTGCCATATATTTCTTTGCAAGAGCCACTGCCTGGCTGGAATAATTTCCAGTCGGTGTAGTTGTTCCGGAAATCTGAACACCAGCCTGAGGAGTAGAGTGAACGATTACAACACTCTTGTCACTGCACTGACCGATTACAATCCAGGTATGGCCAGAGTTGTATCCAATATCACCTGGTTTCAGAGTCCAGCCCGCCTTTGACAAAGCAGCCTGATCCAGAACAGTTCCCCATCCAAGGCTCTTATAATAACTTCCAATTTCACCAGACACTACCGTATATCCGGAACCAACGCCAGACTTGGTCTGCATTACCTGATAAGCGGACCAGCCTACAAATCCGGAACAGTCAAATCCCTTCGCCCTGTTGGAAACAGAGAGATCACGATAATTGTTATAATCATATCCGGATGGATTAGAAAGCCACTTGTTATACCAGTCTGTCATAGTGGAGCTAAGGCCCTTTCTGGTAGAATCATTCCAGCCGCCGCCCCAGACATAAAGAGCTTTTCCAACTGGCTTCAGCGCACCTGCAAGGTAATTCTTAATGGTCTTGCTGCCAGTGTTTCCGTTAGGTGTCGGATCATCTTTCTTCTCACCCAGGCAGATGCCGGAGCTTGAGAACTCATATTTCTTACCGTCAACGGTCTGTACGCCTGTATACATTG
>CAVJRB010000508.1:3437-7154 GCA_963651655.1 bacterium
TTGCGCCTGTTGATTTATCAAAATAATACTTGGTACCTTTGCTTGTATTGTTTACCCAGCCTGTAGCCATAACTCCAGAGCCTTTATAGAAATAGTATGTAACGTTATTGATCTTCTTAAAGCCCGTTGCCATAACTCCATTAGCCTGGAAATATCGTTTCGCTCCGGAAGAACTGGTAAGCCATCCTGTAGCCATGATTCCTGTCTTAGTAAAATAACGGGTATTTCCCTTGCTATCCTTTACAAACCCTGTAGCAGCAATACCTGATTTAGAATACAGATAATATGTCTTGTTTCCAAGCTTCAGCCATTTAGTTTTCATATATCCTGTGGACGGATCAAAATAGCGTCTCTGTCCTTTAGAATTGGTAAGCCACCCAGTTACCATCGCGCCAGAGCCGCTGGTAAAATAACGCTTTCTGCCCTGTGACGCATTCACCCATCCTTTTATCTGAACACCAGTATTTCTATTAAAATAATATTTTCTTCCCCTTAATGTCAGCCATCCCTTGTGTCTCTGACCGTTGGAATCGTAGTAGTAGGTCTTACCGCTTACTGTAACAAACCCTTTCTTCGTAGCTGCCTGAACATCCTTCGCTGCAGCATGGCATGTGAAACCGGCTGCCATAACCATCATCAGTAACAGGAGTGTCCACCATCTGAATTTCTTGATTCTGCTTTGCATGCTTACCTTCCTTTTTCATAATTGTTATTTATCAGTGCAAGTTTTTACAAAGTTGTTACATCTTTATGTAGCTCATTATAGTACAGAAACCTATTTCCGTCAACATTAAAGTATAACTCTGTAAAATTTGCACAACATTTTCGCCGGATTTTTTTACAAAAAGAAGACAGCCTCTGCGTTTTCCAGAAACTGTCCTCTTAAATATCTGTCTATTTATCTTTTCTTAATGGAAAGTCTTACTTTTCCAAACTATAGCCTGCAAATTAAAGCAGAGTCTTTCTTAACTCTTCTCCGCTTAATGCGCTTAAGTAAGCCGGTGCTACATCAAATACAGTCTTGCAGCCCTTCTGTCCTTCCTGGTTCATGCGGTATGCAGCTCTTGCATAGGCGATGATCACAGAAGAGGTAAATTCCGGGTTGGAATCCAGCTTCAGGCTGTACTCGATCACATGATTGTTCTCATCATTCCAACCGGTCTTGCCGCTGCGGATCACGAAACCGCCGTGCGGAATACCGCTGTGGTCACGTTTCAGTTCTTCCTCGGAAATGAAGTGTACAGTGGTGTCATACTCATCAAAGTAGTTCGGCATGGTCTTGATCTCATTCTCAATTCTTGCAAGATCAGCGCCTTCCTCAGCTACTACAAAGCACTCTCTTGTGTGCTTCTCTCTTGTGGTAAGCTCCGGATTCTTGCCGCTTCTTACGGCTTCCAGTGCGGACTCTACCGGGATTGTGTACTGCTTGCCATCCTTAACGCCATCAATACGGCGGATTGCATCAGAATGTCCCTGGCTTACGCCCTTGCCCCAGAATGTATAATCCTTGCCGTTGGTCAGGATTGCATTTGCATACATACGGTTCAGAGAAAACATTCCTGGATCCCAGCCTACGGAAATAATTCCTACATGTCCGTTCTCAGAAGCTGCTTTATCTACATTTGCAAAATGCTCTGGAATTCTCTTGTGGGTATCAAAGCTGTCTACTACGTTAAACCACTGTGCATACTTCGGTGTCTGCTCCGGAAGATCAGTAGCACTTCCGCCGCAGAGAATCATAACATCGATCTGGTCTTTCATCTTCTCTGCATCATCTACAGAATATACCTTGGCTGTCTCAGTCAGGATCTTAACAGTCTCAGGAGCACGACGGGTAAATACACCCACCAGTTCCATATCAGGATTATGCTTGATCGCACACTCTACACCACGTCCCAGGTTACCATATCCCAGGATACCAATACGAATACTCATTGTCTGATTCCTCCTATACCACCGCATATCGGATATTCTGCTTCCAATTACAGACCAGAATCTGTCTGCGGCAACTCTATTTCACGCTTTAACAGTTTAATACGTGCCAGTTGTGTTGTCAATTATTTTTTTAGAAAAAACTGAGGGGGCTAAACCCTTTCAGGAAATTTTATCAACAGCAGAGCACGCCGCCTCCAGGGCAGCACATCCCGCAGAGGGCATTTGCCAGGCAAAGCTTCAGGCACATGTCATCTCCTGCCGCCGGCATTCCCCCGAAAGGTCCCTGCTGTGTCTCATACCAGCTTCCGCCGCCTTCCATACGGTTCAGAAGCATGCGGTACTGCTGGTTATTTGGCTCCAGGCGCACAGCCTCGCGGATCTGCTCCAGCGCCTTCACATTATTTCCCATACCCATGTTCGCCATGGAGGAAAGATAATACCATTCTCCATTCTTCTGGGAAAGGGAATTCAGTACATTCATGGCCTCCTGATAATGTCCGCTCTGAACAAAATTGGCTGCTGCCCGTCTGCGGACACTCTCTTCATCCTCGTAAGTGCTCTGACGCTGCTGTCCGCCAAATCCTCCGAAACCGCCATAGCCATATCCCCCGTATCCGCCAGAGGAGCCGCCGGCACTTCCGTACTCACGCTCTTTCATGATCTGTTCGTACGCCTGCTGAACTTCCTTAAATTTCTCCTCTGCCTGATCCTTATTGGGATTGTTAATATTTGCATCCGGATGGTACTTCCGGCTTAATTTTCTGTATGCCTTTTTAATCTCTTCGTCTGTCGCATTTCTGGAAACTCCCAGTACGCTATATGGATCTAACATGCTCTTTCTCCCGTTCTTCCCTGCGCTTTTTGCTCACTTCCTCGAAGCGGCACCACACGCCGGAATATAAAATGTTCCGAAGAATATCCCCATATTTAATAATAGGAAGCTTCTCGAATTCTCTGCAGGTTTCTGCCATCATCATAAGAAGAATCCGGCGTACTTCCTCTTCAAACCCTTCCATTGTATATTTTTGTGCGAAAGGATTGTAATCTTCATTTTTCACATCCTCTTCCACATCATCATATGCGTCCAGAAGATAGATGAATTTGCCAAGATAAAAGCCCATTCTGCGAAGGCTTCTCTCCCACTCGTCCTGTCTGTAGGCAAAAATCTCCTCCATAATATGGCCAAAAATACCGGACATTTTGTCTACATCTGTCTCCCCTGCTTTCTCAAGCTCACCAAGTTCATCCAAAAGCTCTACGATCCGCTTCGCCTTATCCGGATAAAGCTTAAGAAGGCGGTTATTTTTCCCCTCAAGAAGCTTCGCATAGCCAAGCTTCACATATTTCCTGTCGTCCTTCCAGTCGTCCAGACACTTGTAATAAGTAAGAAGAACATTCATATCTGCGCAGTACTCTGTGACCTCACTTTTCCTCACCGGCTGTTTCCGAACCGGATGAAGGATACAGCGGGTAGTCCCCTTATAAGTCTTCGGCTCATAAAGCCCGGAAAGAAGCAGGATCACAAAAGTCATGTCGTAGCTCAGTGTAATCTGACCGGAGATTCCGTATTTTTCCCGCAGTTCCCTGCACAGGCCGCAGTAAAAGGATCGGTACAGGTCAAAATCCTTCATCTTGATCTCCGGCTTATTCATTACAATATATCCAAACATATCAGCGCCTCTTTATAAATTTGGTATGGCACTTCGGACATTCAATCTCCACTTTCTTAAAGCCGCCTCTTGGAATACGGATCTTCTGACCGCATCCCGGACAGCTGTAAAT
>CAVJRB010000508.1:7164-8781 GCA_963651655.1 bacterium
CTGTAAATATGATAATCCTTGCGCTGACTCATCATGCGCTTCTCTTTCTGGAACCAGGATCTATACTTGGCGGAAACAGAAAGATATTTCTGATTCTCTGCATAGCGCTTAGAAATATTCTTGGAAAAAATCCTGTAATACGTATAGACAAGAGCTGCCATTCCCAGAATGTCTAAGAATGCCCCAAGCCCATTTCTGGTTCCTGTAAACAAAGTCAGCACGATTGCGACCAGTGCCACTCCCATAGTAAATCTGGAAAACTGATCAACTCCGTTTCGTCCCTGCATAAATCGAATAAATTTTTCTCTCAATGAAATACCTTCTTTCTGATTGGAGCGTGTAAAAGGCCCCAGACTATCTGTCGCTGCAAACCTGGAAAATATAAAATTTCAAATAATAGGATTCATCTGCGGACCACAGAATCGGATGGTCCGGTGCCTGGGTACGGTACTCTACCTGACGGAGACGCTTGTGCACATTCTTGGCAGCCTGACCGATGGTCTGTGTGAAAAGCTCATAATCCATAAAATGAGAGCAGGAGCAGGTTGCCAGAAATCCGCCGTCCTTCACAAGCTTCATGGCACGAAGATTGATCTCGCGGTATCCCTTCACTGCATTCTTGATGGAGCTTCTGGATTTGGTAAAAGCCGGGGGATCCAGAATCACCACATCATACTTCTCCCCCTTCTCCTCAAGAGCCGGAAGAAGATCAAAAACATCCTCACAGATAAACTTCACCGTATCAGAAAGACCGTTCAGCGCCGCATTGGCTGTCGCCTGATCCACTGCAAGCTGGGAAGCATCCACTCCGGTAACCTCCTTAGCGCCTGCATATCCTGCATTCAGCGCAAAAGATCCGGTATGGGTAAAGCAGTCCAGCACTCTTGCATTTTTGCAAAGCTTCTGGATGGCAAGACGGTTATATTTCTGATCCAGGAAAAATCCTGTCTTCTGTCCGTCCTTTACGTCTACCTGGTACTTCACGCCGTTCTCAACGATCTCCACCAGAGTCGGAAATTCTTCACCGATAAATCCCTTGTATGGCTCCATTCCTTCCTGCTTGCGGACCTTCACGTCACTTCTCTCATAAACACCGCGGATCTGGATTCCATCTTCTGCCAGAACCTTCTTCAAAAGTTCTACCAGCATCTCCTTGTAGCGGTCAATTCCAAGAGCCAATGACTGGACTACCAGTACGTCAGAGAATTTATCCACAACAAATCCTGGAATAAAATCTGCCTCTCCAAAAATCACGCGGCAGCTGGAGGTATCCGTCACCTTCTTACGGTACTCCCATGCGTCCCGAACTCTCTTCTCGAAAAATTCTTCATCAATCATTGTATTCTCGTCTCTGGAAAGAAGGCGTACCACAATCTTGGAATTGGTATTGATAAATCCCCTTCCAAGCGGATAGCCGTCAAAATCATGAACAAGTACAATATCTCCATTTACAAAGCTTCCCATTACAGAAGCTATTTCATTATCAAAAATCCACATGCCGCCAGATTTTAAAAGTCGTCCCTCTCCCTTTTTCAGGGTTACTACTGCCAGACTCATAGCATTTCTCCTCGTATAATAAGTTTGTAAGTAAGAAAAATCGCTTACAGACTTATTTCT
>CAVJRB010000509.1:0-2211 GCA_963651655.1 bacterium
TCACGATGCTGTTGGCAAGGTCTACCATCAGGATAGAGCCCTGTACCACTCTCTCGTCTCCCATAATGTCACGAAGGATCAGCTTGTCTCCTTCTACATTAATGCGGCTGACATTCTTGAAAATAACAGAATCATCATTCTCTTTGTAAACAGTTGCTAAACACATATTAATGCCTCCTTTGTGTCACACTGTAACGTCAATTTCTTATTTCATTTCTTCTTTCACAAGGGTAAGGGCAAGTCCAAGACGCATATTGCCCTTCTGGAAATCGGAAACGCTTTCTTTAATGGTCTTTGCAGCAGCATCCATTCCCATCTTGGCCAGGTTGTCTGCCATCTGGTCAAGCTCGGCTGCGTGATGCTCATTGTGCTGCAGCATATAAGTCAGGAGTGCCACTGTCTCATTCTTACAGTCTCCTCCCTGGCAGGAGCCGCAGCCTGTGCCGCAGTTCTGCTCGTCAGTATGTGTATGGTCATGGCCCTCGGATCCCTCGTGGGTATGAGCATGAGTATGGCTCACGCCGTCAGCGTGTGTGTGCTCATGGGTATGCTCATGTCCATGCTGAACCAGATTGCCGTTTTCATCTTTGATCAAATGCATTGCAATACTCCTTTCGCCTGATAG
The DNA here is from genome assembly GCA_963651655.1 of bacterium. Lineage (GTDB taxonomy): Bacteria > Bacillota > Clostridia > Lachnospirales > Lachnospiraceae > Blautia_A. The sequence continues at coordinate 626 of CAVJRB010000509.1, forward strand.
ACAGGCAGATGTTTATGTCATAATCCGCCGCCTGTATTCAGAATCCGGGCAGCTTTCCTACAATTCTTTCCTGTAAAAGGGCACGAAAAAAGCTCACGCCATCAGCGTGAGTATATAAAAGGAGCTTCTTTTCCCTTGATTGTGGTAATGAGATTCCGCTTATCTCTTCCTTCATGCATAGCGCAATTCCTTCCTTCTACCCAAAAAGACGCAGACTTATGACATAAATTTATCAAATTTTTCTTTTATTATACATCCTTTCTCATTAATACGCAAGGATATAATTATAAATTTTTACCAAATTTCAACGCTTTACCACACAAATATATGTTTTAATTTCTGTACAATTTTACCAGTTCTTACAAGAAATCGTTTAAAGATTAACGAACTGCCCGTTTTTGCCCTTTCTTCCCCGAAACAGGTGTGATTCTTGTAAAATTGCAATAAAAAACAGGTGATTCTTTTCCGATTATGTGATATAATGATTAAGATTTATTTTTCAGCAAGGAGGAATTAGCTTTGAGAGAAACCGTATTCCTGAATAACGACAGAGAAATGCCCCTTCTCGGGCTTGGAGTATATAAGACAGCAGACAGCGAAGCAGAGACAGCCATAAATGCAGCAGTGGACGCAGGATACCGCCTGATCGACACTGCATCCGCCTACAAGAACGAGGAAAGTGTTGGCAAGGCCATTGCCAGATGCGGCGTTCCCCGCAAGGATCTTTTCATCACAAGCAAGATCTGGAACAATGCACAGCGTCTCGGGGATGTGGACGGAGCTTTTTACCGAAGCCTTGAGAGACTGAAGCTGGATTACCTGGATCTTTACCTGATCCACTGGCCGGTTCCGGGCTGCTACACAGGCACCTGGCTGGAGATGGCCAAGCTTCTGGAGACCGGACGGGTATTGTCCATCGGAGTCAGCAATTTCCAGATTCATCACTTAGAGGAGCTGAAGAGGGTTTCCGGCATTGTTCCCGCTGTGAACCAGATTGAATGTCATCCTCTGTGCTACCCTAAAGAACTGATCGAATACTGTCAGTCCGAGGGAATTCAGGTACAGGCTTATGCCCCGCTGGCAAGAGGTGCTTACCTTGACAATGATGTAATGTGCGTCCTTGGCACCAAATACGCCCACACCCCTGCACAGGTCGGACTTCGCTGGGCTATCCAGAAGGGAATTTCCGTAATTCCCAAATCAGTGAACCCGGACCGCATTGCTTCCAATGCCAATATCTTTGATTTCAACATCGAGGATGAGGATATCGCCATTATGGATACCTTAAATGAGGATCTTCACACCTCACATGTGCCGGATGATCTGAAGGATGTTATTTTCTGATGTGGCATGTTGTGCACTCAGGCAAGCAATGAATCTTCTTAAATTTTAATTATGCAAAACAGAACTGCAAAAGCCGGAAAGTTTCCAACTGCTAAAATGGAAATTTTCCGGCTTTCATTTTTATTTTTCTAAATTATTTATACTGTCCGTGAGAATCATCCGCATACATAAGACTAGAGCGTGTTTGTAAAATCATTCCCGCAATCTGCACGCCCCACTTTGCGGTATATTTTGCCCGAATT
>CAVJRB010000510.1:0-2212 GCA_963651655.1 bacterium
CCATATACCATTGTATAGCCCAGGGCGATGATGGCGTAGATGCTGCCCAGGCTGATACCATCTTTTAAATAGGATATAAAACTCATAATGCACCTCTTAACTGGATTTTTTCCATGAGCGTGTTTGAAAATTCATTCCCGTTCTTTTTCCACTGTAATCTTTTTATGTTGCCTCGAATTTGAAAAAGCGGAAGTAAATTTTCAGACACGCTCCAGTTATTTTGTAAGTTGGTTTTCTATAGTGCAAAGAAGGAGACGGACCCACAGGTAACCGTCTCCCCTTTGCTAACGGCCATCCCCTGCGCAATCAGGGAAATGGTTAAGACTCTGCCGGCTGCCCGGCATATTGTCCTGTATTCTTATGAAATTACTCCATGGAAGCGTAAACGCCGTCTTTGATCACATAAGCCTTAGGAGCTTTATCGCACTCGCCGTCCTCTGTCCATTTAGCTTCTCCTGTAAGACCGTTTACAGTGATGTTCAGCATGGAAGCGGAAAGAGCTGCGCTGATGTCCTCGTTGGACATATCCGGTGTAATACCAGCATCATCTGCTGCTGCTTTCATAGCGTAGATTACATCATATGCATCTGCTGCAAACTGGTTTGGTGTCTCACCGTTGTTGGCATCACCGTATGCTTTTACGAAGTTTACAGTTGCCTCATCCTCGCCTGTTGCAGAGAATGGTGTCAGAAGCATAACGCCTTCTGCAAGAGATGTATCGAAGTTCTCAACATTCAGGATACCGTCCATACCATCAACACCGAAGATCTTCATGTCAAGACCAAGATCATGAGCCTGCTGAAGGATCAGGGCGTCGTCTGAATAGTAGTTCGGCAGGAACAGAAGCTCTGCGCCGCTGTCTTTGATCTTGCCAAGCTGTACGGAGAAGTCTGTGTTGTTGTCTGTTGTGTAAGCTTCATCAGCTACAACCTCAAGGCCGTAATCTGCGCATGCTGCAACGAATGCATCATGTACACCGGAGTTGTAGTCAGCCATGGAATCGTAAAGAGTTGCTACCTTTGTAGCAAGTCCGTTCTCGGAAATATACTCAGCAGATTTGGTTCCCTGCATTGGGTCTGTGAAGCACATACGGAACTCATTGTCACCAGCTGTGATGCTGTCTACTGCTGTTGCAGATGGGGTGAAAAGGAATGTGCTGTCAGCTGCCTCTGCACCTACTGCGATACAAGCACCGGAAGTAACGGTACCGCAAAGCATCTGCATACCTTTGTCAAGAAGGTCATTGTATGCATTAACTGCTTTCTCCGGATCTCCCTGATCATCGCCAGCGTCAAGGATCTCTACCTGATATCCGTTGAATCCGCCGTTTGCATTGATCTCATCTGCTGCGATCTTAGCTGCATTGTATACGCCAGTACCGTACTGTGCGTAATCTCCTGTCATAGGTCCGATGACACCAATCTTGAAGGTTTCCTCACTCTCTGCAAATACAGATACAGGTGTTACTGTGGATACTGCCATTGCTGCGGCTGCAGTAATGCTGAGTACTTTTTTCAGATTTCTCATAATAAATCTCCTCCTTAATTTATGTAAGAGCTTTAGTCATCTCGCCTCTCATCGTGTCTACCACACTGAGGTAATAGAAAAGCCCACTGGTGGTTTTCCAGCCGGCTTTGGCTTCCATAACTTCTTCTCTTTACTACTTTAATGTTAAGATTATAGCATCCTGCTTTTTTGATTGCAAGAGAAAATTTTATAGTTTTTTAAGAATTAGAGAGGAAAAATCCGTTACTTTGACCAAAACACACCATTTTTGTTATTTCTGAGGCGTACAAACGTGCGCTGTCAAGCACACATAAATATTTTTTGTATTATTTTATTTTAAATAGAATTCTAAATTTCTGTACAAAAAAAGGGAGATGGTTTCCCATCTCCCGTAAAAGTATCTTCTTAATGGAATTAAGCGATTGCTTTCTTAGCGATCTCAGCAAGTGCTGCGAATCCCTGAGCATCGTTTACAGCCATCTCAGCAAGCATCTTTCTGTTGATGTCGATGTTTGCAACTTTAAGGCCGTGCATCATTTTGCTGTAGGATAATCCGTTCATTCTTGCAGCAGCGTTGATACGTGCGATCCAGAGCTGTCTGAACTGACGTTTCTTCTGCTTTCTTCCAGCGTAAGAGCTGGTAAGTGCACGCATAACAGACTGTTTTGCTACTCTATACTGTTTGGAACGAGCTCCTCTGTAGCCC
>CAVJRB010000511.1:0-2320 GCA_963651655.1 bacterium
GCCATAGAGAATGCCATGGGAATTACCAGGAATACGGCAGTGCTTTTTGAGGTGCTTCTTCATGTGGGAACCCTTGCGGCAATTTTTTTCGCATTTCATGAGGATATCCGCAGGATCGGCGAGGAGCTTCTGGGAATGGTTATGGATGTGATCGGCAATCTGAATATCTATTTTCATAACCGCAGGACCGGAGAGCAGCTTGGATATGCCCGTTTGGTGTCCGGTACTTACCGGAAGCTTACGGCGCTGATACTGGTATCTTCTATTCCCACAGCCATGCTTGGCTACATTTGCAGAAGACTGGTGACCAAGGCGGCCATTTCCCCGCTTCTTCCGGGCATCTGCATTCTGATTACCGGAATTTTTCTTCTTGTGACCGATCTGAGCAACATCGGCGGAATTAAGACACCCAAGGACGCGACCTACGATCATGCCATGTGGATTGGTATTTGCCAGGGAATCTCTGTATTTCCGGGACTTTCCAGATGCGGTATGACCCTCTGTGCAGGGATGATGTGCGGGTTCAGAAGGAAATTTGCGGTGAAATATTCTTATCTGATCAGTATTCCGGCTGTAATTGGCTCTTTGATTCTGGAACTTGGCCAGTTTACCACACCGAAGATGACGGTTTCACTTGGATTTACATATGTTCTTGGCATGGTTGTGGCAGGAGTAGTAGGCTATTTTATGATCCGCTTTCTGCTTCAGATCGTGCAGCATACGAAATTGCGCTATTTTGCATTCTACTGTTTTGTGGCTGGTGCGGTAGCGCTGATCAGTAATTTTGCCTGATGAAGGGGGAGCTTTTAAATGGCAGCGTCAAAAACGCAGAAGTCTAATACGAGGAAAAAATCAACCGCCAAAGGGAATGCCTCCGGCAAAAAGAAAACCGCCAGACGGCCTTCCACCAGGAAAAATGTAAATACCAAGCAGTCCATATCCAGCGGCTTCCAGACAGAGATCGTGATTCTTGTGCTGATCGCGGCTTCCATTATCCTGATGGTAAGCTGCCTGGGCTTTGGAGGCAGTGTGGGCGGAAGCATCAGCAGGGTACTGATGGGAGTGATGGGGCTGATGGCCTATGCATTTCCATTTGTTTTGTTTGGGGTGTCCGTGTTTCTGATTTCCAATAAGGGCAATGTGCTCGCCTATAAGAAGACAGCAGCGGCAGCGGTTCTGTTTCTGGTGCTCTGCGGCGTGTTCCAGCTGTTTACAGAAGGATACGCAGAGAGTACCACTCTGGCGGAGTACTACAAGGTTAGTTCCCAGTATCACACGGGCGGAGGAGCCATCGGAGGAGCCATCTGTATTTCTACCATTTCCGCATTTGGAACAGTAGGAGCCTATGTGATCATTGTGCTTGTGATCTTAGTATGCCTGATTTTGATCACCCAGCATTCTTTTCTGGGATTTCTTTATAAGCTTTACGATAAGATCCTGGAGATGCTGAAGGGAACCCATGAGCGTTACCAGGAGGGAGCGCCGGAGCGGGAGTTAAGACGCCAGGTGAAGGCCCAGCAGCGCCAGATGGCAGCCCAGGAACGCCGGGAGAAAAGAATGCAGGAGTTAGAGGCTGCACTGGCAGAAGAGGGTCTGGATCTGGAAGAGGAAGAATTGGAGTCAGAAGACGATTCGAAGAAAGTTTCTTCCATCTTTGGGAAAAAGAAGCAGAAAAGCAGAGACAGTTTGACAGAAGCCAGTCAGCCGATGAGACGCCGGGCAAGAAGGGGAGCAGAGGCGGAGGCCACTGGTTTTCTTGCGGGAACGGATCTGTTCAGTGATATGGATGCTTACGGGGACGGTTCCCGGGAGGAGGACTCTGCGGATGTGGAGGAGATCCTTGACGAGGAGCCTTTGACCCAGGAAACCTCCGGGAAAGGGAAGAAATCCCGGAAAAGGAAAGTTTCTATAAAGGAAAATGTGCTGGCAGAGGAAGAGGAGGGAATGGATGGCCAGGCTTCCCTTCCGGAGGATACAGGACTGGATTTTGCCATTCACAGATCAGAGACTGTGGATACGGAAGAAGTTTTGCCGGAGACTGTGATGGAAGAGCAGCAGGCCCTGCATACGCAGTCTGGAACTGGGAAGGCGCGGCCTCAGGCAGCGCAGTTCAGCGGGGATGAGATACAGTCTCAGGCAGCGTATTTGGGAAATGAGGAAATGCAGTCGCAGTTGGCGCATTTTGGAGAGGGAATGCAGTCGCAGACAGTGGATCCAGCGCAGGATGCAGAAGATGAGGACAGCTACGCTGGCGTAGATTTCAAGGAAGCCATGGCAACTGCCAGAACTATGCAGGCAGCAAGTGCCGGCGGTTCCGGTG
>CAVJRB010000511.1:2330-3772 GCA_963651655.1 bacterium
GTTCCGGTGCGGGAGCTGATGTTTCAGGTTCTCATGGCTCTGGAAGGGCTGCCAGTACTTCTGGTTCGGCTGGCACAGCTGACGGTTCTCATGGGGCAACTTCTGCAGGGGAAGGGAGTGCGTCCCGCCAGCCTGCAAAGAATCCCAAATCCTCCAAGCAGGAGATTGAGAGTGGAATTGTCAATATCCAGCACGAGATCAGCACCCAGGAAGCAGCTGTGAAGCGGGAGTATCAGTATCCGTCTGTGAACCTTCTGAAGAGGGGCAACGGCAAATCCCAGGGAGATTCCGATGCTCACTTAAGGAAGACAGCGCAGAAGCTTCAGGAGATTTTATACAACTTCGGCGTCAATGCCAAGGTAACCAATGTTAGCTGCGGACCTACCGTCACCCGTTATGAGCTTCAGCCGGAAATGGGCGTGAAGGTCAGCAAGATCGTAGGCCTTGCTGATGATATCAAGCTGAATCTTGCAGCGCCGGACATCCGTATTGAGGCGCCTATTCCAGGCAAGGCAGCAGTGGGAATCGAGGTTCCCAATAAGGAGCACAGTGCCGTGATGCTCCGCGACCTGATCCAGTCACCGGAGTTCCAGAATGCCAAATCCAAGCTTGCTTTTGCTGCTGGTAAGGACATTGAGGGCAAGACCGTGGTTGCGGACATTGCGAAAATGCCTCACCTTCTGATCGCGGGTTCCACTGGTTCCGGTAAATCCGTATGTATCAATACGCTGATCATCAGTATTTTATATAAAGCCAAACCGGATGAGGTGAAGCTGATCATGATCGACCCCAAGGTGGTGGAACTTAGTGTCTACAATGGAATTCCCCATCTGTTTATTCCGGTTGTCACAGACCCGAAGAAGGCAGCTGGTGCTTTGAACTGGGCGGTAAATGAGATGAGCAACCGTTACAATACCTTTGCAGAGTATGGCGTGCGTAATCTGGAGGAGTTCAACCGCAAGCTGGACAAGATGACTTTCCCGGAAGGTGAGCAGCGCCCGGAGAAAATGTGTCAGATCGTCATTATCGTAGACGAGCTTGCCGACCTGATGATGGTGGCACCAGGAGATGTGGAGGATGCCATCTGCCGTCTGGCGCAGCTGGCCCGTGCAGCAGGCATTCATCTGGTTATCGCAACCCAGAGACCCTCTGTCAATGTCATCACAGGTCTGATCAAGGCAAACATGCCGTCCCGTATTGCATTTGCGGTTACTTCCGGCGTGGATTCCAGAACCATTCTGGATATGAACGGCGCGGAGAAGCTGCTGGGTAAAGGTGATATGCTGTTCTATCCGCAGGGCTATCAGAAGCCTGCCAGACTGCAGGGAGCCTTTGTCTCGGATGATGAAGTCAGCGATATTGTGAATTTCCTGGCAGACAAGAATCCAAGAACAGACTATGACAGCAAGATCGAGCAGCAGATGAACAATGCGGTTCTCACA
>CAVJRB010000512.1:0-2081 GCA_963651655.1 bacterium
TTTCCGATGAGACCAGCCAGAGCAGTGATACGGTTAGCGCAGACGCAGTTGCAAATGAGAAAGGACCTGTGGCTGGAGTTGCACAGGCTGCCATGCCCTCTGTTGTGGCAATCACCTCCGTCAGCATGCAGGAGATCCGCAGCTTTTTCGGTTATGGAATGGAGTATCCAAGCACAGGAAGCGGTTCCGGTATTATTGTAGGAGAGAATGACAGTGAGCTTCTGATTGCCACTAACAATCATGTAGTAGAGGGAGCAACTACTTTAAGCGTATGCTTCATTGGCGATGATGTGGTGAATGCAGAGCAGGAAACTGAGAATTATGTGACCAGCAATGGAGATTTGAATATTGACGGAGCGGTTTCCGCAAAGATCAAAGGTACAGATGAAGATACAGACCTGGCAGTTATTGCAGTGGAGAAAAGTGATATCCCGGAAGAGACCATGAATCAGATTAAGATTGCGCAGCTTGGCAATTCAGATGATCTGGTTGTTGGTGAGCAGGTAGTAGCCATTGGAAATGCCCTTGGCTATGGTCAGACGGTGACTTCCGGATGGGTAAGCGCCCTTGAGCGTACCGTTCAGTCTGATTCCAATACCTATGAAGACCTGATCCAGACAGATGCAGCCATCAATCCTGGAAACAGCGGCGGCGCACTTTTGAATATGCAGGGTGAGCTGATCGGTATCAACTGTGCCAAAATTGCATCCAGCAGTGTGGAAGGCACCGGATATGCAATCCCGATTTCCAAGGCACAGCCGATTCTGGAAGAGCTGATGAACCGCAAAACAAGAGATAAGGTTTCGGATGAATCACAGGCAGGATATCTGGGTGTGAAGTTTGCTGATCTTTCCAGAGAGGCAATCCAGATGTATAATATGCCGGCAGGTGCTTTTGTCATGGACGTTGTTTCCGGCGGAGCCGCAGACAATGCAGGAATCCAGAAGAGCGATATCATTACCAAGCTGGATGGACAGAAGGTTTCCAGCAAAGCGGATATCAACGACAAGCTCCAGTACTATACAGCAGGAGAAGAGATAGAGGTGGGCGTGGCACGCCTGAGCGACGGAGAATATGTGGAATCCACGATTACAGTCACGCTAGGTGCCAGACCGGATAGTAATCAGTAATCACAAGGGGAGCGAAATGCTCCCCTTTGCAGTATCCGGAATTTTGGAAAACGGAGAAAGAATTTGCAATTTATAAAAAGTTAATTTCTAAATCTGACAAAAATATGCTACAATTTATTAGGGAAGTATCAGATTCAGAGCAGTTAAGAAGGGGCTGTCGGGAAATAGACAGTTCTAAGAGAGGGAGGGTGTGACTCATACTGAGTCACACCCTCCCTAAACTTTTCTCATAAAAAGAAAAAAAGATGGCTAACGACAACCATCTTTCTCTCCGTTACATGTTATAATGTAACTATGCTAACAACTAATTATTATAATGACTTTTTTGAGTTTGGGCAACAGAAAATTAACTTTAGTTTCTTCGAATTGAGTTTACCCGACGACGATCCAGTCTATACCCTGAAAAAAGTGATGGAGGATTTAGATTTTTCTGGCCTGCTGGCCAATTATTCAGATAAGGGAAGAACCGGGTATAACCCAATTATGATGTATGCTGTAGTTACTTACGCAAACATGCGCGGGGTACGTTCTGTTGACCGTATTGTAGAATTATGTGAAAGAGACCTCGCTTTTATCTGGCTAACCCGCGGACAGAAACCAAAGCGGGATGCTTTTTATGAGTTTAAGGGCAAAAAACTGACTTCTGAAATACTGGATGATCTTAATTACCAGTTTTTACGCCGGTTACAAAAAGAAGGCCTTGTTACATTGAAAGAACTTTTTATCGATGGGACTAAAATAGAAGCCAATGCAAACCGTTATACGTTTGTATGGCGAGGCACGATCAATTACCATCTGGCGGGTCTGCTGGATTCTATCGAGCTTACCTTTACCCAATATAATACATTTTTGCAGGAGAATGGCTATGGCCCAAAGTATGATATCGGGAATGCACAAATGTTTGTGATCGAGGGAATGGATAAAGTCCGCAGTGTAATTGAAAAGAACCGA
>CAVJRB010000513.1:0-1662 GCA_963651655.1 bacterium
GGAAACATGCAATACAGAAACCCATATTTGCAGGGTTTCCGAAATAGACCAGAGCCACTGCAATGATTCCAATGATGACGCCCGCTCCAATGATCATAGGCGTCTCTTTCTTTGACAAACTTTCTTTCATACTCTTTCCTCCTTGTACAAGTGTCAAATCTTTCCTCTATTTTAACATTTTTTGTCAGAAAACTCTAATTGATTATGTGGGATTATTTTGTGTATTTATAGATATTTTCGATAGATTATGGTATGATAGGATACAAATAAAAACTTTCGAGAAAGGATTTTGTCACTATGGACCGTATATATCTCGATCACGCCAGCACCTCTTTTCCAAAGGCTCCTGGTGTGGCCCAAGCCATGATGGATTACATGACCTTAAATGGAGCCAATGTAAACCGCGGCTGCTATTCCAGCGCATACTCTGCGGAAGAGGTCATCTATGAGACCCGCCAGATGCTTGCCCAGCTGTTTCATTTTCCCAAATGTAAAAACGTGATCTTTACCCCAAATATCACCACCAGCCTGAATTTTATCCTGAAAGGACTTCTAAAGCCGGGTGACCACATTCTGGTTTCCGCCATGGAGCACAACGCGGTGATGCGCCCTGTGGTGCAGCTGACCTCCCATGGAATTACTTTCGATCGCATTCCTTGCAGAGAAGACGGCTCTATGATCCTGGAGCAGGTGGAACCTTTGATCCGCCCCAATACCCGAGCCATCGTCACTCTTCATTCTTCCAATGTTTGCGGAACCTGCATGCCTTTGGCACAACTCGGGGAAATCTGCCGGAAGCATCATCTTTTTTTCGTTGCAGATACTGCTCAGACAGCCGGGATTCTGCCTGTCGATATGGAGAAATTTCACATTGATGCCCTGGCTTTTACCGGGCATAAGGGGCTTCGCGGACCTCAGGGAACCGGAGGCTTTCTGGTTTCCCAGGAAATGGCAGAATTAATGGAACCGCTGATTTCCGGCGGAACGGGAAGCGTATCCCATACAGAAGAAATCCCGGATTTTTTGCCAGATCGTTTTGAATCCGGAACGCCCAACCTTCCGGGAATCTATGGACTGCATCAGGCACTTTTATTTTTGAAAAATGGGGAAGAAGATTTCGAAACTCATATGACACAGCTGTACCAGAGAGAAATGAAGCTGACCGGATATTTTCTGGAAAAACTGCTGGAGCTTGATGATACCGGAAAGCATATCCGTATTGTGGGAAAGAATGGTCTGCAGGATCGAACTGCTGTTGTCTCCATTCAGACACCAGAGCAGGACATGGCACAGGTTGCCTGGAGACTGGACAGTGAATACGGTGTTATGACAAGAGTTGGGCTGCACTGCGCCCCTAACGCCCACAAAACGCTTGACACCTATCCTGCCGGAACCATTCGTTTTTCCTTTGGACCGGAAAATACAGAGGAAGAACTGGATGCGGCAATTGATCGGTTAAAGAAAATTCTGGATATTTAAATTTTAGGAAAGGACTGCGAGATTTTCGCACTCATAACTCTATGGAATTTAAACAATTAGAAGCCTTTGTGGCTGTAGTTGAAAATAAAAGCTTTTCCGAAGCGGCCAGGCAGCTGAATCTGACCCAGCCTACCATCAGTGCACATATCCAGTCCTTGGAGCAGGAACTGAATTCCCGGCTGC
>CAVJRB010000513.1:1672-2574 GCA_963651655.1 bacterium
TTATGACTGTGCTTCCAACATTCTGAATATGCGCAGCAATATTATAGAAGAATTTACTGGAATCAATAAAAAAATTGTAGATCTGGCAGTTTCCACCATTCCTTCCTCTTATCTGCTTCCGGAAATTCTCAGCGCTTTTACCCGGCAGATTCCGGATGTCTATTTCCATTCCTGGCAGTCGGACAGCCTGGGTGCCGTGTCCAGGGTGCTGGACGGAAGCGTGGATCTGGCACTTGTGGGAAATACTTTCGAGGAACCGGACTGCTGTTTCATTCCTTTTCGAACGGACAAACTGGTAATTGCCACGCCTGTGAATGAGCATTACCTGAAATATCAGGAAAAGGCAGATCTGGGAACTCTGGATTTTTCTGATTTTCTGGATGAGCCGTTTATTATGCGGGAAAGCGGATCTGGTACCAAAAAAGAAATTGACCGTTATCTGGAAGCTCACAATATTCCGGATACCAGTCTGCATGTTGTGGCACGAATGAACGATCTGGAAGCCATCCGCAAGTCTGTGGCAGGAGGACTTGGCATCTCCATTTTATCCGCCTGCTCCGCCCAGGATCTGGCCGCCACACACCAGATTCTCATGTTCCCCCTGAACCACGAAAAGGCCATGCGTACCTTCTACATCGTCTACAGCAAAAACCGCATCCTCAAGCCCCACGTAAAACAGTTCTTACGTTTCGTGCAGCACTTTTATCAATAACATCCATAAAGCAGAACCAGGGAAAACCTTAAGCTCACTACTGTCATTCCCTGGTTCTATAAACTCAAAGGTCAGCCCTCACCTTACTTATTCTCCAACAAAGCAAGTTTTTCTTTCAGAAGCAAAAGCTCCCTTTCCGCATGATCAGCGCGCTTACGCTCTTTTTCTGTATTCTTTCGCTCCTCTTCTC
>CAVJRB010000514.1:0-3873 GCA_963651655.1 bacterium
GCCAGCAGTTCTTCATCGTCTTCCACCATCTCATAGCTGGCTTCCTGGCTTCCTTCCTCGGAAACATCCTTCATAATGTAGGCATTTGCCTCATCGTCCTGTGAATCAGATACCAGCAGATAGGTGATTCCTGCAACTGTAGTCTGCTCTTCCACAAAAAATTCTATAATCCCGTCCTCGGATTCAAATTTAATTTTCTCCATTATTTTCTTCCTTACTCATCATATTACTTCTGTCCAGATATCCCTGTAAGATCAAAACCGCTGCCATCTGATCAAGATATTGCTTCCGATTCTCACGTCTGACGCCTGTCTCCATCAAAGTACGCTCCGCTTCTGCAGTTGTCAGCCGCTCATCCCACATCACAACAGGCAGGCCTGTTCTCTTCTCCAGCTTTTCTTTAAACTCAAGAGATTTCACAGCCCGCTCGCCTATGGTGTTATTCATATTCTTCGGATATCCAAGTACAATACGCTCAACCTGATATTCCGAAATCAGTTCTTCGATGCGTGCCAGAGTCTGGCGAAGCTTATTCTCCTGCTTGCGCCAGACAGTTTCCACGCCCTGTGCGGTCAGTCCCAGAGGATCACTGACGGCAACGCCCACCGTCTTGGAACCGTAGTCTAATCCCATTAATCTCATAATCAGTATTCCCAGGATCTGTTCTTAATATACTCGGTCAGCAATTCCTCAACAAGTTCGTCACGCTCAACCTTCATGATCATGCTTCTGGCTCCCTTATGGCTGGTGATGTAAGTCGGGTCACCTGACATAATGTATCCTACGATCTGATTCACAGGATTATAGCCTTTTTCTTCCATTGCGTTATAAACCAGGTCCAGGATCTCTTTTACTTCCAGTTCCTGATCCGGTTTTGTTCTGAAATATTGTGTACTTCCCAGATTATTTTCTGCCATTTTTCTCACGTCCTTACGATTATTTCTTCTCTATTTTAATATAACTGCGGATAAATTACAATCCTATATTTTTGTTTCTCAAAAAACTGGTCTGGCCAAAGCGTCTGCAATTCACTTTATACCCGGCGCCACGCGCCTCGATATACAGCAATTAATCATGTCAGTTTCCTTTTAGGTTTTATTCTGCATCTTCTCCCAAAAGGATATGCGGCTGCAAAAATCTCTCAGCCTTTACTGTGAGGATATCATTTACCTGGTATTTCTCCTGCACAGGCACTGCGACCTTCACATACTCACGGGAATGTCCAAGGTAATAATCCGCTCCCTCGATCTCCACTTTTTCCTCAAGAAGCACTTCTACGTTCTGTCCCAGAAGGGAATTCTCATATTCTGTTGCCCGGATCTGATGAAGCTCCAGCATCTTATCACTTCGAACGGCCTTTACGGCCTCTGTGAGCTGTCCGTCCATTGCGGCTGCCTTGGTGCCGTGGCGGCGGGAATATTTGAAAATATGAGTCTCATAAAAATGAATGTCCTTCACGAAATCATAGGATGCCTGGAAATCTTCCTCACTTTCCATGGGAAATCCTACGATCACATCTGTAGTCAGTGCCGGATTGCCGAAATATTTGCGGAGAAGCTCACATCTTTCCTTGTATTCTGCGCTTCTGTATCTGCGGTTCATCCGCTCCAGGGTTGCATCGTAGCCGCTCTGCAGGGAAAGATGGAAATGAGGGCAGACCTTCGGCATGGCTGCCAGCTCTCTTGCAAATTCCTCTGTGACAATTCCAGGCTCCAAAGATCCAAGACGGATTCTTCTGATTCCTTCCACCTCATTGACTGCCTGGATCAGGGACAGAAGGGTTTCTTTTTTGTCTTCGGGGAAATCCACGCCGTAGGAGCTTAAATGGATTCCTGTGAGTACTACTTCTTTATATCCAGCCTCTGCAAGCTTGTGCACTTCCTTCAGAATATTTTCTTTCTCCCTGCTTCGCACACGTCCTCTGGCATAGGGAATGATGCAGTAGGTACAGAACTGGTTGCAGCCGTCCTGAACCTTGATATAGGCACGCACATGCTCGGCAGTGCGGCTGATCTCTAGTTCCTCGTATTCCCTGGTCTGGTTGATCTTGATAATATGGGACTGGCGCTGGTGTTCTTCCTCATATTCGGAAAGAACCTCCACAATGTTTTTCTTCTGGTTGTTTCCAAGCACCAGGTCTACCGCCTCATCCTTTTCCAGTTTGCCCTCATCGGTCTGCACGTAGCATCCGGTGGCTACCACTACGGCATCCGGGTTCATCTTCTTCGCTTTGTGGAGCATCTGGCGGGATTTACGGTCTGCAATATTGGTTACTGTACAGGTATTGATCACATAAACATCAGCGCCTGGCTCAAAGGGAACGATCTCGTATCCCGCCTGTTCCAGAAGCTGCTGCATGGCCTCTACCTCATAAGCATTTACCTTGCATCCAAGATTGTGTAATGCAGCCTTTTTTTTCATGCTTTCCTCCAAATCTTATGAATCTTTTATACAATTTAACTAATTCTTATACCAAATTTTCTCTTTTTTCACCTTGACTTTTATTCTGCCTACAGGTAATATGAGTACTGTAAAGCAATACAACAACTATTCAAGGGAGGTTATATCACAATGAAAACAGCAAAAATCTCACTTAACTCTATTGATAAAGTGAAAGCATTTGTAAACGAGATCAGCAAATTCGACTGCGACTTCGACCTGGTATCCGGAAGATATGTGATCGACGCTAAGTCCATCATGGGCATCTTCAGCCTGGATTTATCCAAACCGATCGACCTCAACATTCATGCTGACGGAGCTGCTCTTGACAGCGTTATGGAAATCATCGACAAATATACAGTTGAATAATCCATGATTCAATTGTGGGAGGAACTGGCGACAGTTCCTCTTTTCTTTTATACAAAAGTATACCCATCTCTTTTACAAATTCCCCGGACGGCGAACCGCCCGGGGGATTTTTTATTTACTGAATCTCAATCACTTCTGTTGTTCGCAGTGCCTCTTCCATCAGTTCGTCGATTTTTCCTGCAAGCTTCTCCTCAGATTTCTGGATCACCTTCAGGTTCGGTTTGGTAACCGGATGCTTGGCAACAAAGATGGTACAGCAATCCTCATAAGGAAGTACGGAAGTATCATAGGTTCCGATTTCCCAGGAACGCTCCACGATTTCCTGCTTGTCAAAGCCGATTACCGGACGATATACCGGAAGGGTACAAACTTCATTGGTAGCCGCAAGGCTCTGTAACGTCTGGCTTGCCACCTGTCCGATACTCTCTCCTGTGATCAGTCCAAGACAGTTGTCCTGCTTTGCAAAATGCTCTGCGATCCGCATCATGTAGCGGCGCATGATAATGGTAAGCTCATCATGGGGGCACTGATCGTAAATATAAAGCTGAATATCTGTAAAATTGACTACATGAAGCTTGATGGGTCCGCTGTATTTGGCAACCAGCTTGGCCAGATCCACAACCTTCTGTTTCGCACGCTCGCTGGTATACGGCGGAGCATGGAAATAAACAGCCTCGATCTTAACACCTCGCTTGGCGATCATATATCCGGCTACCGGGCTGTCGATTCCGCCGGAAAGAAGAAGCATAGCCTTTCCGTTGGTTCCAACCGGCATTCCGCCCGGTCCCTTAATGCTCTTGGAATATACATAGATTTTCTCACGGATCTCAACAGATACTGTCAGCTCCGGATCATGCACATCTACCTTTGCCTCCGGGAAAGCATTTAAGATGCTCTCGCCAATCTTGGCGCTTACTTCCATGGAATTTACCGGATAGGATTTCTTGGCACGTCTTGTGTATACCTTGAAGGTTCCGCTGTAATCCGGATGTACGTTTTTCATGTATTCTACAACGTCTTCTCTCATCTTATCAAGGCCCTGGTCCTCATAGATCACAACCGGGC
>CAVJRB010000515.1:0-5622 GCA_963651655.1 bacterium
GTATTATTGAGGACCAGACCTTTCAGACAGAGCTTTCTGAATATACAGGAGAGGTATGGTTCGCTTCCTATGAGCCAGCAGACGGAGAAAAGGATGTAATTTTCAAAATCATCCAGAATGAAGAGGTAGTAGAAACCTTAGACAGTTTGGTGACTCCCCCAGTGATCAGCTACGGCTTTACCCGGTTAGATGCCGTCAGCTTTGTAGACTATAACGGAGATGGAAACACCGATATTCTGGCAATCAAAACTTTTGGGGACATTGCCGTTCCTGCAGTCTACGAAGGAACCCCAGGAGCTGAGAAGAATTTCACTTTAAGGACAGGTTTGTCCGTAAGGGCAGCTGCTGGCGCACAGAGTATGACCATCTCAGGTGTCCTGGATTACCTGAAAACCGTGGCAGATGAACCATGGACTAAGGTGGACGTACTTCCGGAGGGAACTCCTTCCAATTTTGTTTTTGCCAGCGGAGTGGGGGCATGGAGTACAATGCTGAATCTGAACCAGGACGGAAGCTTCAGCGGTTCTTTCTCAGACAGCGACATGACTGGCGGTGAAGGCTACAGCTATACCACATATTGCAGTGATTTCACCGGGAAGTTTACAGAGATCAAGAAACTTAACGACCACGTATATTCTATGCAGCTGACAGATCTTCAGCTGGAACAGGAATCTGGGACACAGGAGATTGTGGATGACTGCCTGAAAGTCTATTCCCAGCCGTATGGTCTTGTACCCGGATCTGAATTTTATCTGTATGTCCCGGAAGTCCGCTCCTCAGAACTTCCCCTTCCGGTTCCTGAAGGCTGGAGCGGTGTAGAATACAGCAGCAATGATCCAGATCTTCTTACCAGCTATGTCCTGTACAACATTGAAGGTGACGTCCCGTTTGGCGGATACGAATAAAAGGTAATTTCCTATTGAAATAATAGGAATTAAAAGGTATAATCTTCTGTAGATGGATTCTGTCGTGACTCGAAACATGTGGAAACGGATTTTCCAGTATTACGCTGCAGCTGGCGTAGTACTACTGGACCCGGAGTGGACAGTAACCGGCACAGGCAGGATCACAGAGCAGGAGGAATTGAAATGAGAATATCCACAAAGGGTAGATATGCAATAAAGTTAATGCTTGACCTGGCTACCAACGATAATGGGGAACCAATCAGGCTGAAAGATGTAGCACGCAGACAGGAGATTTCCGAGAAATATCTGGAGCAGATCATTTCCGTATTAAATAAGGCAGGCTATGTGAAAAGTGTCCGCGGCCCACAAGGCGGCTATTCCCTGCAACGCAGACCGGAGGAGTACACCGTAGGAATGATCCTTCGTCTTACCGAAGGGTGCCTCTCTCCCGTAGACTGTGTAGCCCCAGACGGAGCCGGCTGCGAGAAAGGTGACGCCTGCGTGACACGTATTCTCTGGAAAAAGATTGACGACGCCATCAACGAAGTAGTAGACAATATTACCTTAGGAGACCTCCTCGACTGGCAAGCCGCCAGCGCAGACGACTACGTAATCTAATAAACTAAAACTTAGTTTCAGCGAAGCAACACATTAATTTCCACAAAGCAGCATATTTTCAACAACCAGATTTCCCCCACATGGGGGAAATCGTCCGTTTTGATTAACTAATCCCCTCATTTTCAAATAATCAACTCCCCCAACAAAACTCCCCTCCAGTCCGACATCACGGACACAATCCACCAAAAGTCCGCCCCTCAAACACACATGCCCACATTGTACAGAAAAAAGTTCACAATTTGGACAAAAAGTTCTTTACTTTACAGCGGTGATGTGTTATTATACGAAAAGCAGATATAAGACGTATAATTAAACAGTCTTAGATCTATTTTCGAGAAGAGGAGGAAATGATTATGAAAAAGTCAAAAGCAGTAATTTCCCTTTTGACAGCTTCCGCAATGACAGTAGGTCTCATGAGCACCGGCACAGTTGCTTTTGCAGCAGTAGAAGAGAGCACATCTGACCTGAATGTTATGCTGGAAACTCCGGTACAGTCCCTTGACCCACAGCAGGCTACTGATGGAACATCCTTTGAGGTAATCGCAGACTATACCGACGGTCTTATGCAGATGGACTCAGACGGACAGGCAGTTCCGGCCATTGCAGAAAGCTATGATTTATCAGATGATGGACTTACCTATACTTTCCATCTTCGTGACGACGCACAGTGGAGCAACGGTGATCCTGTAACCGCATCCGATTTCGTATTCGGATGGCAGAGAGCAGTAGACCCGGATGTAGCTTCCGAGTATGCTTACATGTTAAGCGACATTGGCCAGGTTGAGAATGCAGCAGAGATCATCGCTGGTGAGAAAGACAAATCTGAACTTGGTATTACAGCAGTTGACGACAAGACACTGGAAGTTAAGCTGAACGTTCCGGTATCCTACTTCCTGTCACTGATGTATTTCCCAACATTCTATCCTGTAAACGAAGCATTCTTTGAGACATGCGCAGATACCTTTGGTACAAGCCCGGAGACAACACTTTCCAACGGTGCATTCGTACTTGATACCTATGAGCCAGCTGCAACAGAGATCCACCTCACAAAGAACGCTGACTACTATGATGCAGACAATATTTCCCTTCCGGGACTTAACTATCAGGTAATTCAGGATTCCCAGCAGGCTCTTATGAGCTATCAGACAGGCGACCTTGACCTTACACTTGTAAACGGTGAGCAGGTTGACCAGGTTGAAGATGATCCTGAGTTCATGACAATCGGTGCTGGATATCTTTGGTATGTAAGCCCTAACATCTCAGCTGTTCCAGAGCTTGCGAACTTAAATATCCGTCTTGCTATGACAATGGCAATCGATCGTGAATCTATCACAACAGACGTTCTGAAAGATGGTTCCCTTCCGACTTATACAGCAGTACCTATGCAGTTTGCAGCAGGTCCTGACGGATCTGACTTCTCTGAAGATCAGGAGAAATTCTCCGATGTTTGCGCATATGACACAGAGAAAGCTGCTGATTACTGGGCAAAAGGTCTTGAGGAACTGGGCGAGACAGAGATCGAGCTTGATATGATCGTTGACGCTGATGATGCACCTCAGAAAGTTGCACAGGTTCTGAAAGAGCAGTGGGAGACAACTCTTCCAGGATTAACTGTAAACCTTACAGTAGAGCCTAAGAAACAGCGTGTTGAGGATATGCAGAACGGAACCTTCGAGGTAGCTCTTACCCGTTGGGGACCAGACTATGCAGACCCGATGACCTACCTTGGAATGTGGATTACAGACAACTCCAACAACTATGGTCTGTGGAGCAGCGAAGAGTATGACTCCATCATCGCAGAGTGCACAACTGGTGACCTTTGCACAGACGCTGAAGGACGTTGGGCTAGAATGTATGACGCAGAGAAACTTGTTATGGATGACGCTGTAATCTTCCCGCTTTACACACAGGCAAACGCAGAGATGATGTCCAGTTCAGTAACTGGCGTAGACTTCCATCCATGCGCACTGAACCGTGTATACAAAAATGCAGTAAAATCTGAATAAGTAATCAATTGAATAACTTCAGCCGCACCAGGGTTTTACCCGGTGCGGCTTTTGAAGTAATAATGCCGTTGCCATCCGCAGAACAAATAAGAACCAACCTGTTTATTCTGTGGATTGCAACGAATGAATCCAAGGAGGAGCTGTCGTGAAAAAATATACGCTCAAACGAGTTTTAACTTCCTTCTTTACCTTGCTGGTAATCCTGCTGGTGCTGTTTATCCTGATGCAGCTCATGCCAGGTTCCCCATTCAATGATGAGAAGTTAAATGATGACCAGCGTGCCGCGCTGTACGTAAAATACGGTCTGGATCAACCTGTAGTTGTCCAGTTTGCAAATTACGCCAAGAATATGTTAAAGGGTGACCTTGGCGTCAGCTACAACATTTCCAAGAATACCCCGATTTCCCAGATGATCCAGACAAGACTTCCTATTTCTATTGGAATCGGAGGACTTGCCGTAACCATTGGAGCCATTGTGGGCCTGCTATTGGGACTATTGGCGGCCCTAAAGCATAATACCATATGGGATTCCCTGGCCACGATCATATCGGTTATCGGTGTGTCGGTGCCGTCCTACGTATTTGCCCTTGGTCTTAGCTACAGCCTTGGTTTCCGTCTTCAGTGGTTCCCAATGCTGTATAAGGCAAACAATGCGGGCATGTCCAGTGTGCTGCCAAGTATTGCGCTATCCATGTTTACCATGGCATCCATTGCCCGTTTTACCCGAAGCGAAATGCTGGAGGTTCTGGGCAGTGACTACATGCTTCTGGCAGAGAGTAAAGGTATTTCCGGATCCGCATTGATTTTCCGTCATGCACTTCGAAATGCCCTGATCCCGATCATCACCGTTCTTGCTCCATTGATCGTAGACCTGATGACCGGTTCCCTGGTAGTAGAAAAAATCTTCGCAATTCCCGGAGTAGGAAGCCTTCTGGTAAATGCTATCCAGTCCAACGACTATAACGTGGTCATTGCCTTAAGCTTTATTTATTCCGCAATGTATATTGTAATTATGCTGGTTGTAGATATTCTCTACGGTGTGATCGACCCGAGAATCCGACTTGCAAAGAAAGGAGACTGACATCATGGAAAAAAGCACCGCAGCAGAAAATGTTCAGGCAGCATACGTTCCTGTAGAATCTGATTTCCGCCTGAAAAACAATGCAGAAGAGATCGGCATTGATTCCAACTTTGCGGCACAGAGCTTCTGGAAAGATGTCCTGCTCCGCTTCGTAAGAAAAACAAGCGCCATTATTGGTCTGGTCCTGATCATCCTCATTACCATCATGGCAGCCATTGGCCCTGGCATGAACGGCTATACATATTCCGGCCAGAACTTAAATGAAAAGAACTGTGCACCCCGTGTAAAAGCTCTTGAGAAATTTGGTATTTTCGATGGAAACGAAAATTTCAATACCTCAAAAGGAACCAAAACCATTAACAATTACGAAGAAAAAGGTCTTACCGACGTTTATTACTGGTTTGGAAGCGACAACTTAGGCCGTGACATTTGGACAAGAACCTGGTCTGGAGCCCGTGTTTCCCTGATCATTGCAATCGCAGCAGCCATCATTGATATGCTCATTGGTATGAGTTATGGTCTGATCTCCGGTTATTTTGGCGGAAGAGTGGATATGATCATGCAGCGTATCCTGGAGGTTGCCAACGGTATTCCGAGACTTGTTATCGTAACTCTGATGCTTCTGGTATTTAAACCTGGTATCTTGACCATCGTCATTGCCCTGATGCTCACGGAGTGGATCGGCATGAGCCGTATTGCCCGTGCAGAGATGCTGAAATTAAAAGAGCAGGAGTTCGTACTTGCATCCAGAACACTTGGAGCAGGCAGCTTCTTCATTATTTTCAAGGAAGTACTTCCGAACATTATCGGACCGATCATCACACAGGTAATGTTCTCCATTCCTACCGCGATTTTCACAGAGGCATTCTTAAGCTTCGTAGGACTTGGAATTCCGGTACCGCAGTGTTCCCTGGGATCTCTGATCTCCGACGGATTTAACTTCTTTACTACTCATCCCTATCAGATCATCCCGCCGATCATTGTTATGGCACTTCTGATGCTCAGCTTCAAC
>CAVJRB010000516.1:0-18279 GCA_963651655.1 bacterium
AGTTCCCGGTATTTTGTTTCGATATTCCATATGCCGATATTTTAGAAATGCCGATAAAATTTTGTAAGATCCCATGCCTGACCCAATATCAGGCATGGTTAATAAACTATCGGCATTTATTTTAATCCACAAAGCCGCTTGATAGCATCTTCGTCATTGGCATACTTGAATACCACATCATCCTTAAAGACGGATCTGTCGCTATCGCTAAGCTTGTGCAGTGCTTCCCTCTTCATCTCTTCAGTAACCTTGGCGTAGAAACGAGTCGTTTCTATATTCGAATGACCAAGCCATTCAGATATAGTAGGGAGAGGCACCCCCGCCTGATACAGGTGCATTGCCCTCGTCCTTCTGAAAAGATGCGAATGCAGATGGACTAGCTCCGGATTGCTTTTGCGAACCTCTGCTTCACATCCTGCAAGTATACGGCTGACATTATCGCTGGACATTTTGTTTCTCCGGCCATTTCGGAAAGAATAAAACACCAGATTCTCCGAAATCTTGTCTGGATGATATTTTTCGCAGTAATCTTCAAACTGGCTCCATATTTCCTTGGATAAGGGTGTAATCCTATGTTTCTTTCCTTTTCCGTAGAAATGGACATCAGCCGCCCCGTTGGATGTCGCTTTAATATCAAGGAGTTTTAGTGACAATACCTCATTTATCCGTGCACCACTTTCATACAGAAGCGACAGGAGAAAACGATCTCTTGCAGCTTCACGGTTGCTATCTGTACTTTTAAGAACCAGGTACACATCATTAACTGAAAGCCATGTAAAATCGAGAATCCTTTCATCATCAACATCGCTTATCTCGCGGATTGCCTCATACGCATCAAGGGAGATAGCGTTCTTTTTATAAAGGTACTTGCAGAATCCCCGTAGATCTGACAGGCGATGGTTTATGGTCGGTGCCACGTTATTGCGTTCAGATTTCAGCCAAGCCATAAATTCTACTATGTTATTCTGGCTGAAGTCAGATGACTGCATCGTTAGGACAGTCACCTTTTGTTTTGATTCAAGGTATGTCACAAACAGATTTATGCTATATCTGTACGAGTCAATTGTGTCTTTATCGCGATTCCTGACACCCGGAAGGTAGATTCTCATAAATTCACCCATAAGCGATACAAGGCGTGGATCCTTAGCTTTAATCCTCATCTTCCGGAACCCCCTTTCCATAAACCCGAGAAAGGAGAACCCAGTCTACAGCTTTGGACCTGCGCAGATTCTCTGGAAGAAGGTGGATATAATAAAGCGTTGATGTGAGTTCTGAATGCCCCATATATGCCGAAAGGTACGGCAATAATTCCATCACGTCCTTCCCATTGTTTATCCAGCGGATTATATTACGCGAGGCAAAAGCGTGCCGCAGATCATAAGGTCTTGGAGTCCCCTTCCATGAAATGCCACTCTTTGAGATCAGGTTCCTCCATATCTGGTTGTACCACGATGTTTCATATGGTGTGCCGTCCCATTTTTGAAAGAACCATTTCCTCTTTCCTGCTACGGAATCGTATTTCTGACAGAGCGCACGCATATCCTCTGACATAATGATGTGCCGATCCTTGTGCCTCTTGGACTGCCGTATATAAACGTCTCCTGTAATCAGGTTTACATCCTCTGTTCGTATCGCAGGTGGTTCCTGTGGGCGAAGACCACAGCAGTAAAGCAACCGGCTATACACAGGAAGCACAATCTCTGGCAGATATCTTTTCCCACAGGTTTTGCCAACATATGAGTCAATCGTTTTAAATAACCCAGAGAGTTCATCATCCGTAAACAGGTACGGATTGAAAGCTATGCGCTTTACTACATAGTCGTCATCCGGTATATAATCATCATATCCAAGGAAGTTCAGGTATTTCGTGTACTCCCGCAGGAGAGAGAGGAAGGCGGCTTTGCTGTTGACAGTATAAGGATAATAAATGAGCCACTCGTCTACCATTTCCTGGGTAATGCGGGCAGACAGGGGATGGTTCTTTACACAAAAGTTTATAAATGGAGGAACCGAACTCTTATATGTAGTGGTGGCGTATCCAATGGACTGGCGATATTTCATCATCTCCTCAAATGCGTCATTGAGTTTTTTATCAAGGGTCATGCTCCAGCACCTCCCTCCAGGGATCCGGCACTTTCTGTATGTCCAAAATAGAACCCGCTGGTAATAGGCACATCCAAAAAATCCATTGCCACGAATGATAGCTGGTGCGTATCGTGTGTGATGTACGGTTTATCCTCAATAATGGATTTGTGTCCCATCATCTGGGACACGGTTTCAATGGGAACTCCTCTTGACACCATAACCGTTTCAAAGGAACGCCGTAAACTATGGAATCCTCTAAATGCGATTTTGGATACGCCTGCTTTTTCGCAATACTTGTCAATCATACTGCCAAATCCCTTTGACAGTCTTCGATACGGAGCCTTTACTGTTACGAAAACCTCAGGAATATCGCATTTAGGACGCCAGTCTAGGATATAATCAGCAAGGGCGTTCAAGGTGGCACCGTTCAGTTCAGATACGATTGGCGTATGAGTTTTTGACTGCACTACTGACATTTTGTGATTGTGCCAGTCTATATCTGATAACTTAATGCCTATGATGTCGATTCCGCGAAGCCCTGTGCAGTATGCAACAAGTATAATCGCAAGATCCCTCTTTCCAATGGTGCTATCTGTATCAGCTGCCTGGGCTATCCTCGAAATCTCTTCTTCAGAATAGTCCGGGATAATACGCCGGTGATCATTTTTCAGCTTCAGAAGAGTATAATCACGGTGCAGGCAATCATTCCCATGAGCCCGAAGGTATTCCGTGGCATACTTTACACACCTTAACGTACGTCCGGTACTGCCGCTGTTCGAAACCAGTACTTCATCAATCAGGAATGACATGACTATAGTGTCATCAATACGTTGCGGCTTTATCCCAAACTGTTCAGCGTACCACAAAAAATGTCTGGTAGGGGCTCGGAGATCCTTTTTTGTTGCATTGCTGAGAGGGTAACTGTTGAGGATTATTTCCACGAGGCGGCTTGTCTCGTCGGATACAATGTACTTGAGCGGCTGAGATTTAGTGCTCGAAAAATCAACAATGCCGCTTTCCGCAAGTGAAGATAGCATACGCATAACACGCAGTTGGAATCGATGATATTCCTTGCATATCTCACCGGAAGAACACCTAGTGTCAAGATTGTCCTTGTAGGAATCCATCAACTCCGGACTATAAGAATCAACCTGTGATGACTGCGCAAAGCGTACTATCGAGTTACAAACAATCTGATACTGTTCTAAAGACACTTCCAGTATCCCGTAGGCTCTCACCTCCTTCATGAACTGATCAGTTAATGGTTTTAGTAACGGGTAGGATTTTATCATACACGGTCTCCTTTCTATAGCGATGACTGGTTACATCTCTATAATAAGAAATGCCGATATATTTATAAAGTCCTGTAAATCCAATATTTCAGAAAGGCAAAAATCGGCATTTCTAAAATATCGGCATATGGGGATTAGAATTATGGGAACGATAGGAATTCTTATGGCTGCTTACGAGGAACATGAACTGACTTCGGATGAGGTCAGAGAATGCGTTGATGGTCTGCAACGTGCCGGACGGCATATCGGACAGCGGCATTACCAGATGTTGCTTGATAGGTTGAAAAATTAACATTAGACGTTAAAACTAATCGA
The DNA here is from genome assembly GCA_963651655.1 of bacterium. Classification (GTDB taxonomy): domain Bacteria; phylum Bacillota; class Clostridia; order Lachnospirales; family Lachnospiraceae; genus Blautia_A. The sequence continues at coordinate 3,693 of CAVJRB010000516.1, forward strand.
GAGTTTACTGAATAGGTAGACTCTCGATTTTACTAAAGAGATATGTAAGTGGTTATTTAAAAGTGTGGTATCTAATTTTGAAGATATTTTCCAAGCCAACATCTTTCCTCCAATGCTAAAATAATCTCCAGCAAGGAGGAAGAATCCTATGAAAAAAGAAATTAAGACAGTGGTCTATGATGATGAATTAAGAATAGAAGCCTATCGTTTTGAGGGTATTGTTCAGCCGTTTCCCAATCATTTTCATGAATATTATGTGATTGGCTTTATTGAAGAAGGAGAGCGGTGTCTTTCCTGTCGGAATCGGGAATACACCATCAAGAAGGGTGATATTATCCTGTTTAATCCAGGGGATAACCATGCCTGTGTCCAGAGCGACGATGGGACCCTGGACTACAGGGGCATTAATATTGCGAAAGAAGCAATGCTGAATCTGGCGGAAGAGGTCACGGGGAAAAGAAGTCTGCCAGGTTTTTCAGAAAATGTAATTCACAGCGAAGAGGCAGCTTGTTATCTGCGTACTCTTCATGATCTGGTTATGAAAGGGGCCTGTGAATTTGGCAAAGAAGAGAATCTGCTTTTGCTGCTATCTCTGCTTATTCAGAAATATGGTCAGCCCTTTGAAAACTGTACAGCAGAATGTCCAGATGAAATTGAAAAAGCCTGCCTCTTTATGGAACAGCACTATGCTAAGAGAATTTATCTGGACCAGATCTGCCGCTGTGCAGGCTTAAGTAAATCCACACTTCTTCGCACCTTTACCAGGACTAAAGGTGTTACGCCATATAGTTATCTGGAGAACATCCGCATAGGAAAAGCGAGGAAACTGCTGGAGCAAGGTGCCTTGCCTGTTGAGGCTGCGCTGCAGACTGGATTTTCCGACCAGAGTCATTTTACCAATTATTTCAGCAGCTATATTGGTTTGGCTCCAGGTGCCTACCGGGAAATTTTCTTTGAAAAAGGAAAGGCGGTGCCAAAGCCATGAGAAACCAAAAGGCTATCGGCCATGCTGCCGCACTGCTTACAATCCTGATATGGGGGACAACTTTCATTTCCACAAAGATTCTGCTTACGGATTTTCAGCCTGTGGAAATCCTGTTCTTCCGATTTGTTTTGGGCTTTCTGGCATTATTTGCTGCAAATCCCAGATATCTGCGAACGGCTGACCGCCGACAGGAATTGACCTTTGCTGCCGCCGGGCTGTGTGGAATCTGCCTGTATTACCTTCTGGAGAACATTGCACTGACTTATACAATGGCTTCCAATGTAGGTGTGATCATATCCGTTGCTCCCTTTTTTACAGCAATCATGACACAGTTGTCTGCGAAGCCGAAGGGGAAAATGCCGTTTCGTTTTTTTCTTGGTTTCGCTGTTGCAATGGCAGGAATCAGCTGCATCAGCTTCAATGGTTCGCAGCTGCAGCTGAATCCCACCGGTGATTTCCTGGCTGTGCTTGCAGCCCTTGTGTGGGCTGGCTATTCCATGCTCACGAAGAAAATCAGCAGCTTTGGCTATTCAGTACTTTTATCCACCCGCAGAACCTTTTTCTATGGAATCCTGTTCATGATTCCCACACTGTTCTTTTTGGATTTTCATCTAGACGTATCCCGCCTGATGAATCCTGCTCACTTACTGAACATTCTGTATCTGGGACTTGGGGCGTCGGCACTTTGTTTCGTGACCTGGAATTTCGCAGTCCGGGAATTAGGTGCCGTCCGAACAAACGTATACATTTATATGGTTCCGGTCATAACCGTGCTTACATCATTTCTGATCCTGCACGAACCGCTGACATCTCTGTCCATAATCGGAACCGCACTGACCCTGATCGGTCTGTTCCTATCAGAAGATAAATCCCTGTAAGGTTGGGGCATGCCTGGAAGTTTTTTTCAGGCATGCCATAAGGGCCTGCAGGGATTTTTTGCACATTTTTATATAATTTTACGTATAGTTGCATGTGAAATAAAAGTCATTTTTATGATTTTGATATACAACAAAAAAATAATATGTGCTATACTAAAGACCATAAAAAGCGCAAAAGAAGGAGAAGCTAAGAAGATGGGGTACTGGATTTGTGAGTTTGTCAGGGTACTTATTGGATATGTATTTCTGATGTATATATGGCCATCTGTTGTCTTTCGAAAAAAATTATCTGGGAAAAGCCTGACCTATCGCTTCGCTTTTTGTTCTACGGTTTCTGTTTTACTGATCAACACACTTGTTTTGGGATTAGGTCTGGTTCATATATTAAAAGGATGGATTGTGTTCTGTATTTTCTACGGAATCTTTCTGGCATCCATTCTAAAAGAAAAGAAGCTGCGGATGCGGATATCACGTCAGCTCGGAGCTCTTTTTGCTGGAACACTGGGATTGAAATCTTTTCTTGTAGCAATAGCAGCAGATATAAAAAAGCTGATTGTCGTATTTTTTCGCAGACTAAATGAGAAAATAAAAGGAAGAAAATTTGAATACGGCATCTTAAGCGTACTTATCGTCTTTGCAATTATGTATTTTTCCTATGGAGCTTTTCAAAATCATTCCTATGGTTGGGGAGATATGTACGTCCATCATTCCTGGATTTACGGTCTCAAAGAAGGGCAGATTTTTTCAGAGGGCGTTTATCCGGAGGCAATGCACTGTTTCATTTACAGCATGAATGTGTTATTTGGGATTCCCATATACAATTGTCTGCTTTTTCTTGGGGAAATCCACGTGGCGGCTTTGCTGGCAGCGGTTTACTGTCTGTTCCGCGAGGTGATGAAGTCCAAGTATACTGTTTATCTGATATTGGCAGCATTTTTGACCATAGATGTAATCTGCGTTGACGAAATTTATGGAATGTCCCGTCTGCAGTACACCATTCCGCAGGAGTTTGGTTTATATACATTATTTTTATGTACCATGTATTTAATCCGTTTTCTGAAAAGAGATACGGAATCTCTGAAGAAAAAAAGAGGATTTGACGAAAACCTGTTTCTGTTTATGACTTCGCTGGCGGCATCTCTTGCAATTCACTTTTATGTTACCATTATGGCTTTTTTCCTGTGCGCGTCTTTCGCTGTTTTTGGTATTAACAGGATCTTTCGGAAAAAGAATTTTGGCGCACTGGTGGCAGCAGTTATCATAGGAGTAATTATCTCCACGGTGCCAATGGTGCTGGCTTTTGCTTCGGGAATTCCGCTTCAGGGTTCTTTGAACTGGGGAATGAACATTATAAACGGTACTGATACCAAAGAAGGAAGAACCCAGGTGGCACAGAGTGTTACGGAAGAAAGTACAAAGGAGAATGTGACAGCTGACAGCAGCCAGGGAACTGTTTCTGGTCAGTCCGGACTTAACAGTCAGTCAAAAACAGCAGGTAAAAGTGAAGCCAGCACAGAAGTGCAGAAAATTTCCCCTGTTAAAAAAATAATACAGACTGTTGTCAACAATATAAAGTTGGTCTACCAGTACGGTTACGCACAGCTCTATGGAAGAGCCCGCGCAGACTGGCTGATTCGCTTTACGGTAATTGCAGTGATTCTTAGTGTGGTAAATATAGGGATTTTTATTGTACGCTTCAAAAAATTTCCTTTTGAAATGTATGCGGGAATTACCTTTGCATCCTTTTTATTTATGCTTCTTTACGCAGCTCCTTTTCTGGGATTGCCGGAAATTATTGCCGGGGCCAGGTTATGTCTGCCGGAGCAGATTCTGCTTCTGTCAATGATGGCAGTTCCTGCCGATGAGCTGTTATTTCTGCTGGAAAAAACAAAAGCTGGACGTTTCGCACCCCAGATCAGTCTGGTTGGGGTACTTGCAATTTATGCCGGAACAAATTATTTTGGAGTGTTCCATGGCTATTTATACTATGAGCTGACAAGATATAATTCTGTCGTAGAACTGACTAATAAGATTATGGACGATTACCCTCAGTATAGTTATACCATCATATCTACCACAGAGGAGATGTATCAGTCCATAGAGGACGCCAGACATGAGGAAATCCTTGATTTTTACAGGAAATCCAAAGAGGAAGATTATTATATTCCTACGGAATATCTGTTCTTCTATATAGAGAAGAATCCTATTTACTATGCACAGTATCACTTTTTCTCTGGCCCAAGATGGCTTGCCCAGGAAAAATATACGAAGTACTATGAAGCTTCGTCTGCGGTTCTGAGTGTGGGGGATGAGATTAAACATGGTGAGATTTCAGATGAATTTGTTGGAGAATCTCTTGCAATTATGAGCAAGGCTTCCGATGCTTATTCCATTATTGGAAACCGAAATATTCTGGAGTCTGAGATGTATTACTGGTGTCAGGAATTTAAGACCCGTTTCCCAAATGAAATTAAGGACTATTATGAAGATGAAAATTTCATATGTTATATAGTGAAGCAGAATCCAGAACATCTGTATAATCTGGGAGAGTAAAACAGGAGTGGCAAAATATTGAAAAGAAAACTATGGAAGTGGCTGGCTGCGGTGATTGTGCTGCTGGCTGCGATTGCCATTGTAATCTGGGTCTTTTCCCAGAAAAATACAAAAGAATACGAACCTTCAGAAGAATCCTTTGGAAATCCGCTTATGGGATATGCTCCCTGTGCATGGAATGCGGAGGTTCGAGACGATGTTTCCCTGCTGTACATGGATATTACCTGGGCAGAACTGGAGCCAGAGGAGGGACAGTACAACTGGGAGGGTATCGAAAAAGAGAATCAGCTTGACCGCTGGCGAAAAGAGGGAAAACATATTGTACTAAGATTCGTCTGCGATGTGCCAGGAACGGAGAAACACATGGATATTCCGGAATGGCTGTACGAAAAGACTGGTCAGGCAGGCACCTGGTATGATGTAGAATTCGGCAAAGGCTTTGCGCCAGATTACAATAATGAACAGTTCATTGCATACCACAAGATAGCGGTAGAGGCAATGGGAGAACATCTGGGTCAGGATGGACTGATTAGCTATATTGAGCTGGGAAGTCTGGGACATTGGGGAGAATGGCATGTGAATTACAGTGCCGGAATCCAGCGCCTTCCACTGGAAGCTGTGCGGGAACAGTATGTAGCTCCCTGGGCAGAGGCGTTTCCAGATGCAATGTTGCTGATGCGCAGGCCTTTTTCCCATGCGGTCAAATATGGAACTGGCCTTTATAACGATATGACAGGAGAGCCTAGTGAGACAGCAGCGTGGCTGAATGAAATTCAAAATGGCGGTGATCTGAGCCAGACCGATGAGAAAAATGCTCTGGTATCCATGACAGATTTCTGGAAAACAGCTCCTGTAGGCGGAGAATTTACAAGTTCTCTTTCGATGGAGGAGATGCTGGATACCAGCCTTTCTCAGACTGTACAGCTGATTCGGGATTCCCATACCACTTTTCTGGGACCAAACGCGGCGAATGTTAAGTTCCTGGAGGGATACGAGACGGTCTTGAAAAACATGGGCTATCGTTTGTGGATTTCGGAAGCATCCCTATCCCGGAGACTTACTGGAACCAAACTGGAGCTTACCTGGGAAAATGATGGAGCGGCACCATTCTATAAGGACTGGCCAGTGTGGATTTATATAACCGATGAGGATGGGAATACAGTGGAAAAAAAGCAGGTGGAGTTTGCCTTGTCCTCTGTTCTTCCCCGTACTTCCATAAAAACAACTACATTGTTAGATACCAGGAAACTTCTAAAGCTTGCCGGGGAAAAATATAACGTAAGTATTGGCGTGGAAGATCCTATGACAGGAGAAACTGGCATGCGTTTTGCAATGCAGTGTGAATATAAAGATGGAAGGAATTTTCTGTGGTGATTTTTCATGTGTGGACAGCTTATGTTTTATATGTGATACTTTTGTGAAATGCAGTTTCGTACAGGGAAAGATGTGGTATACTGATACCGCATAAAACAATGAGAGGCACAGGCATGAGAAGACAAGAGGATGGATCTGGAATTGATTTTGTCATTCCCTGGGTAGATGGAAATGATCCAGCATGGCAAAATCAGCGGAACCTGGCAGCACAGGTGTCCAGACAGGTACAGAAAACAGATAATAGAAAAGAGCGATATCGGAACTGGGATAATTTACAGTACTGGTTTTGGGGAGTGGAACAGTTTGCTCCATGGGTAAGAAAAATATATTTTGTTACTTGGGGACATGTGCCGGGATGGCTGAACACGGCTCATCCCAAGCTGAATATCATTAAACATAATGATTATATTCCGAGCGAATTTTTGCCTACTTTTAATTCCAATACCATTGAGCTGAATTTTCATAGAATCGATGGTTTGTCGGAGAATTTTGTTTACTTTAATGACGATGTTTTTCTTGTAGACCATGTGAAAGAGACCGACTTTTTCCAGAATGGCCGCCCAGTTGACATGCTGGCACTTCAGCCAGATGTAGCCAATACCGACAATCCGGTAATGCCTTACATTTACCTGAATAATGCTATGCTTCTGGCGAAATATTTTGATAAGAGAGCCAATATGAGGAAACAGCCGGGAGCTTATTTTCACATAGGATATCCTCCGGCATATTTCCTGTACAATATGATGGAACTGGTATTTCCCCGCTTTACCGGATTCTATACAGTACATGGTCCAGCACCTCTGAAAAAAAGCACCTATGAAACTTTATGGAAGCTTGAGCCAGAACTGCTTGCCAGTGTATGCAGCCATACATTCCGCCATAAAGAGGACGTAAATCAGTATGTGCTTCGGGAATACCAGAAGCTGCGTGGAGATTTTGTTCCGCGAAATGTACAAAAGCTGTGCGGCTATTTTGATGTGGAGAACCATAACCGCAGACTGACGCAGGCGATTGCAAAGCACAAAAATCCGATTGTGTGTATCAATGACAGCAATCATACAATTGATTTTGAATGTGCAAAGAAAGAAATTAACGGCGCACTGGAACAGCGCCTGAGCCGGAAATCTTTGTTTGAAACGTAACTTTGTGAGATGAGAAGGGAAGAAGATGAACATTCTTTTGGCAGGAGGTTCCTGCAGTCTTATAGACAGTCTGATTCTGAAGCTTCGCAAGGAAGGTCACAGGGTCTATATACTGACAGGAGATAAGTACAGACACAATAAATATGAAAAAGTATTTGAAAAATATGAATTTGCATATGACAGCGAAAATCTGGGGGAAATCCTGCAAAGCGTGAATCCGGATGTAACCATCCTTATGGGAGCCTTTGATACAAATTACCACTGGAATGAAGAGGGGCGGGAGACCGTTCGGTTTACTTCCCATCTGATGAATATTCTGGTTGCATTTTCTGCGGTGAAGAAGGGAAAGCTGATTTTTCTGTCTTCCGATGAAGTGTACAGTGGAGATTACAGGGATGACATTACAGAAGAAGTTCCAACAAGCGGTGCTGGTCAGCGTGGAGATACCATTGCCCAGGCTGAAGAAATCTGTAATAACTTCAGGCAGAACCGTGGGCTGGACATTGTGGTGCTGCGTCTGGATCATCCTTACAGCATTCCTAAGGAAAAAAAGGATGTCAGCAATATCTGTGCACGGATGTGTCTGGAATGTATGAAAGATGGATATATAGAAGCATCTGGAAACCATACCTTTTCCCTTTTATATGAGGATGATGCAGTGGAATTTATTTTTCATGTGGTCAAAAATAAAAGCCATGAGAAATTTCTGTATCAGCTTTCTTCCAATATTGTAGTGAGCGAACTGGAACTGGCATCTATGATTCAGCATGCCATGAACAGCACGGCAAATATTGTGACTGCTTCAGGCGGCAGCGGCAGATGCGTACTTTCCGGGGAATGCTTTGAGAAGGAATATGGCGTTCATGCATTTGCCAGACTGGACGAAACCATTGAAAAGATGGCTGCGTATATGCTGAAGCATAAGGCAGTGTTCGTAAATGAGGATCAGCTGCAGCTTCCATGGTGGAAAAGACTGTGGAACAAATGGAAGTGGCTGGTTGGCGTACTGGTACCCTTTGTGGAGAATCTGGTATGCTTTATCCCCTTTTTCATGATGAATAACCGAACGGTTGGAAGTCGGTATTTTGCGAATCTTGATCCGTTTCTGCTGTATGTTCTTCTGTTTGCCATTGTGTATGGGCAGCAGCAGGCTACCTTTTCTGCAATGCTTGCAGTGGCAGGATATATGTTCCGCCAGATGTATACCAGAAGCGGGCTGGAGGTTCTGCTGGATTACAATACCTATGTATGGGTGGCCCAGCTGTTTATTCTGGGACTGGTTGTGGGATATATGCGGGATCAGATCCGAACGATGCGCATGGAGAGCCAGGAGCTGGAAGAGCACCTGTCCAGGCAGATTACGGATATCAAGGATATCAATGAGAGCAATGTCCGCGTGCAAGGTGTTATGGAGCAGCAGCTGATCAATCAGAAGGACAGTATCGGCAAGATTTATTCCATCACGTCCGAGCTGGATCAGTATATGCCGGATGAGGTTATTTTCTATGCGGTAGAAATGCTGACGAAGCTGATGCAGACCAGGGATGCGGCTATTTACAACGTGGTGAACCGGGAATATGCCCGAATTTTCTCTGCGAGCTCAAAGAAGGCCAGAAGCCTTGGAAATTCTGTCAAATATAAAGAAATGACAGAGATTTATGAGGCTCTGAGTGAGAAAAGAGTATACATTAACAAGCGGATGAATGAGCAGTACCCACAGATGGCCTGTGCAATTTATGAAGGCGATGAGATTCAGATGATTGTAATGCTTTGGGGCCTGAGCTGGGAAAAAATGACCCTGGGGCAGGCGAATTTCCTTACTGTGGTCAGCTATCTGATCCAGAATGCTGTCCTCAGAGCCCAGCGTTATATTCAGGCTCTTGAGGCAGAACGATATACAGAAGGCTCCAGGATTCTCAGCCCGGAAGCTTTTGAGCCGATGGTTCAGGCGTACATGGACGCAGAACTGAAAAATCTGGTGGAATGTGTATTTCTGAAGGTATGTGTTTCACAGGAACATCTGTTAGAAATTGATGAGAAGATGACAGCTCATCTCAGGGACAGCGATTATCTTGGAATGATGCCGGATGGCAATCTGTATGTACTTCTTACAAACACAACCAGAGAAAATGCTGGCCTTGTTCAGGAACGATTTGAAAAAAACGGATATAATACGGAAGTTGTGGAGAAGATAGCGGTATGTCACAAGGAATGAAATATTTTATCTTTTTAATTCTGATAAATCTGGTGGTTGTGCTGATCTATCTGATCTGGAGCCACATAAGACGAAAAGAAAAATATGGCAGTATATGGATGAAGACTGCAATGATGGTTCTTTGTCCGGTTGTGGGACCGCTGTTTCTGATGGTATCTTTTGTTTTGTACAAGATTTTTGCGGCGCAGGGAATGGACCTTTCAGACGTTGTGTTCAGCAAGGAACGAACGGATACCTTCATACATCCGGATGAGGATGTGGAAAAGAATATGGTAGCCTTGGAGGAAGCTTTGGAAATCTCAGACAAAAAGAGCCTTCGAACCCTTATGATGAATGTAATTCGTGGAGATTATAAGAAATCTCTTTCTTCCATTGCACTTGCCCTGAACAGTGAGGATTCGGAAACTGCTCACTATGCGGCGTCGGTTCTTCAGGATGTGTTGAACGATTTCCGTGCCGGGGTACATGAGAGGTACCGTCTGTGTCTGGTGGAAGATGAAAAACAGGCAGAAAACTGTATCCGCCTGGCGGAATATATGAGCCCTGTCATGGAGCAGAAGGTGCTCACGGATCTGGAACAGCATTCCATGGCGGAGCGTATGGATGAGGTTCTGGAAAAAGCGTGGCAGCTGGATCCTCAGAAAATAGGCAGCACTGTATATGAGAAGATATGCCAGAATCTTTTGGATGTAAAGGACTATGAGAACTGCCGCAAATGGTGTGAGCGCTCCATGAAGCAGTATCCAAGAGTGCTGTCCAGCTTTACCTGTGAGCTGAAGCTGTTTTACTCCTGCGGCGATAGGGAGAATTTTTTCCGTGTAATGGAAGAACTGAGAGAATCAGAAATTACCATTGATAATGAAACTCTGGAAATGATCCGAACGTTTATGTGAAACAAAAAGGACGGAAAGAAACAATGGTTTCGAAAAGAAAATATTTCAGTATTGTAATTATGATGCTTGTTCTGCTGTTTTTGTTTCAGTTTTCTGTTGTGATGCGAGATCAGCAGAATGCCTATGATACCAATGCCTACCTTTCTGCAAAGGCGGCAGATGGCAAAAATCAGTGGAAAGCTTCCAATACAGACAGCATAGAGGGCTTCGAAAAGCGAAAAGCCGTGGTTTTTGCAGGGGATGAATCCTGCGATATGGCTGTGGCAGTGAGCAGATGGTGTACCTATGCCAAAAGAGAAATTATTTATACCAAATCGGTAGCAGATTTGGAAAATCAGCTGGAGGAGCTTCCGGAAATGATTATTCTGGAATCCGAGATGCGCGCCGTTGGAAATGACCTGAAAGCTTTGAAAAATCTGGAGAGCCAGGGTGTAATGGTAGTGTTTGGCTGCCTGGAAAATCCGGAGCTGATACAGAATACACCCCAGTTAATGGAATTTCTTGGAATCAAGAGAGTGGTTGCAAGAGAGACCACATTAAGTGGAGTGAAGCTGTTTGATGGCCTTCTGCTGGGGGGAACTGTGACGTATGAAACGCCAGAGGAAGAGTCTGAAAAAGACAGGCAGGATCTGCAGCTGGAGGTTCCCTGGTATCAGCTTGGAAGCGGCACCAAGACATATATGGTGGGGCTGTTTGATGAAGCGTCTGGGAAAGATGTGGAGAACGAAGAGCTCCCAAATTTAATCTGGAGAAATGGAATTGATAACAGCAGCGTGTTCGCGGCAGAAGGCTCAGAGTATGCCCTGTATCCAGTGGTGAACGCCCAGAATCTTTCCATGGTGAATTTCCCTGTTTTTGCAGATGAGAACAATGAAGAAATGCAGGAGATTTACAGTCGGACCATGACTGGAATTGCCAGAGACATTATGTGGTCCTCCCTGGTTTCCATTGTGGAAAAAAGCGACAGGAAAATGACCTGTTTCATTCAGCCTCAGGCAGATTATGAGGATGGCATAGAACCGGAAGCGGGGAATCTGAAATTTTATCTTCGGCAGATGAAGGAACAGAATGCGGAGGCCGGGATTTCCCTGCAGTACCAGAATACGGCATCTCTTGAAAAAAAGCTGGAAAAAGATGCTGAATTTTTCCAAAAAGAAAAAAGCAGTTATATATATGGCGCCGCTTTTACAGAGACACAAAATATTGATTCTGTTTTGCAGCAGGAGAATACCAGTCTGCTGCAAGATATAAGTACGCTGGTATGTGAGTATACAGAAGAGGTGCCTGTAGTTTCCTACTGTTCAGATTCCATAACCCTGCAGTCTGTTACCAGTGATGGCATGAGCTATACATACAGCGATGACATTCGTATGAGAAGTATTCAGAGTGCGCTTGGGTATACCAATGTTATGCTGAATATGTATGACATTTTCTGGCCAAAGAGAGAGACAGACAGGTGGGAAGTAATGCAGAAACGTTTTTCCAGTAATCTGCTTACCTATTGGAAGGATTTTTCCAGTTTTACAAGTACCACCCTTTCTGAGAGCAACACAAGAACCAGAACCTTTCTGAACCTGGATTACAGTGAGAAAAGAGAAGGAAATAAAATCACGCTGAAAGCTTCAGATCCAGGAAGCTGGTTTATCCTAAGAACGCATGAAGAGGAAATCGCAGATATTCAGGGCGGCAGCCAGGCAAAAATCCAGGATGGCGCCTATCTGATCTGCGCAGAAGATACAACTGTAGAAATTACGCTGGAAGAACCGGAAATTTACTGACAGTTTCGGTAGCAGTACCACGGATATTTCTGCATAAACGGGAGAAAAGAAGATGAAGGTATGCATTGTGGCAGAGGGCTGCTATCCATATGTAGTCGGCGGTGTTTCCGGCTGGATCAACAGCCTGATCCGGTCATTTCCTAATATTGAATTTATTTTGCTGGCAATTGTGGCAAACAGGTCTTCAAGAGGTAAATTTGTGTACGAGCTTCCTGAGAATCTGACCCAGGTGTATGAGGTTTACCTGGAGGACTGCGAGTGGGACGATGGGAAAAGCAGACGGAAAAAACGAAAGCATTTCCGCTTATCCAAAAAAGAATATGCTGAACTGCTGAACATGGTCCTGAACAGAAAGACGGACTGGAATGTTCTGTTTGATCTGTTTCACCGCAAGAACCTGTCTGTGGATGATCTGCTCATGGGGCCGGATTTCTTTCAGATTGCAAGGGAAAGCTACAACAGGAAATATTCCGGTATTGTGTTTTCGGATTTTCTGTGGACGCTGCGTTCCATCTATCTTCCAATGTTCTGGGCGCTGAAAATGGATGTGCCTAAAGCTGACCTTTATCACTGTGTGGCAACAGGATATGCAGGGATTCTCGGAAGCATGGCAGTGCATTTTCATGGAAGCTCTCTTTTGATTTCCGAACATGGAATTTATACCAGGGAGAGAGAAGAGGAGCTAATAAAAGCTGACTGGGTAAAAGGCGTCTACAAAAATATCTGGATCGAGCAGTTCAAAAAAATGTCCCGGCTTGCTTACGAAAAGGCGGACATTGTTACCTGTCTCTATGACCGTGCCAGACTGCTTCAGATAGAGCTTGGATGTGCCCCGGAGAAAATCCGCGTGACACCGAATGGAATCAACGTGGATGGCTTCCATGAGATTCCGGGAAAAACAGAAGAAGACAAGGAAATGGTAAATGTGGGAGCGGTACTCAGAGTGACCCCGATCAAGGATGTGAAGACTATGATCCAGGCATTTGCCTTTGCCAAGAAGAGAGTGCCGAAGCTGAAGCTATGGATTATGGGGCCAACCGACGAGGATGAAAAATACGCTCAGGAATGCTTTGATCTGGTAGAGACTCTGGGGGTGCAGGATATTCAATTTACCGGCAGAGTCAATGTAAGAGATTACATGGGCAGAATGGATTTTACCATTCTTACCAGCATCAGTGAAGGACAGCCTCTTACGATTCTGGAGAGCTATGCGGTCGGCAAGCCTGTAATTGCCACGGATGTAGGAAACTGCCGGGAACTGATCTACGGAAATGATGACGGGCTTGGCGCTGCTGGAATTCTGACTCACATTATGAATATCGAGGAGATTGCCCAGGCAATGATAAAGCTTGCCCAGAATCCAGAAGAATGTGAACGGATGGGGCAGAATGGCCTGAAGCGTGTAAACGGCTTTTACAGGATTGAGCAGATGAAGGATGTTTACAGAGATATTTACAAGGAATTTGCAGGGAAGCATGGGCTTTCCTGGTCGGAAGAACCTTTCGAACTAAAGCACTGACAAAACCCGGAATGGAGTATAAATATGGCTGGAATTGGCGTTAAGTTAAACAACATATATGGGAAAAATACACTGACAACGGACATTATTGGAATTGGGTACAGTACCGTTATGACCATTGCGCCTATGCTGACGGTAATTGGCGCTTTGTACTATATGGAGAATACCCTTGGCTTTGACTCTGTGGGATATTCTGCAAGAGAACTGTTTTCCTGCACCGTGCTGTATATTTTTATATTTGCGCTGCTTACGGCATCCCCTTTTAACTCCGTGCTGTCCCGTTATATGTCGGATGTGATCTACGAGGAAACCTTTGAAGATATTTTGCCCTGTTACTATGTGGGAATGACGCTGAATATTGTCCTCAGTTCTGTTGTGGGAATTATTTTCTGCGTACATGAATATCTGGTGGGAAAAGTAGACGTAATCTATGTATTTACAGGCTACTGCGGCTATATTGCCCTTGTCCTGGTGTTTTATTCCATGCTGTATCTTTCCATCTGCAAAGATTATAAAAAGATTTCCTTTTTCTTCATAATCGGCATGACAGTTACCGTACTGCTTTCTTTTCTGTTTGTGAAGGTTTTTTCCTGGAGCATTACGTATGGAATGCTTCTGGCGCTGACTATTGGATTCTGGCTGATCGCATGCCTGGAGTTTTCCGTGGTCCGCAGCTATTTTCGTGAAAACAGCGGAAAGTACAGGGAAGTGCTCCGATATTTCCGGGAATACTGGCCTTTGGTTGTTACCAATTTTCTTTATACGTTAGGGTTATATGTGCACAATTTTGTATTCTGGACAACGGATCTTCGCATGGTGGTGGCGAAAAGCTTTGTCTGTGTAACCACTTATGATATGGCAACCTGTCTTGCCATGTTTACAAACATTTCCGCCAGTGTTATTTTTATCAGCAGGGTGGAAATGAATTTTCACGACAGGTATAAAGCATACTCGGAGGCTGTGATCGGAGGCAGAGGGGCAGACATTGAGATCACCAAGAAACGAATGTTCCGCATGCTGTCAGAAGAGCTGATGAGCCTTGCCAGAGTGCAGTTTATTATTACGCTGGTGATCTTTTTACTGTGTATGATTTTTCTTCCGCAACTGGGCTTTGGAGGAATGACGTTGCGAATTTATCCTTGTCTTTGTGCCGGATATTTTATTTTGTTTCTCATGTATGCGGAAATTATTTTTCTGTATTATTTCAATGACCTGACTGGGTCAGTGCTGACGGCGCTGTCATTCTGCGC
>CAVJRB010000517.1:0-4926 GCA_963651655.1 bacterium
CTTCAAGTTTATTTCATTCCGAATATCCTGTTCAGCGTCATTGTAAGCGCTGCCATGTCGATCGGTTTTGCGATATGACCATTCATTCCGGCTTCAAATGATTTTCTTCTGTCCTCATCAAAAGCATTGGCTGTCATGGCAACGATCGGGATATTCGCCTTTTTATTATTTTTCAGAGTACGGATTTCTCTGGTAGCCGTATAGCCGTCCATCTTTGGCATCTGAATATCCATGAATATCAGATCGTATTGATCCTCCCTTGCATGATTCATGATGTTGATCGCCTCGATTCCATCCTCTGCTGTATCAACCACAATCCCGGTATCTTCAAGAATGATTGTGGCAATTTCCCTGTTCAGGTCATTATCTTCTACAAGAAGTACCCGTTTCCCACTGTAATCGCATTTTGGCTGCGCTACCTTTTCTGTCTCCGCGACATCCATGCTCTGTCTGGTCAGAACTTCCCTCAATTCAGACATAAAGATCGGTTTTGACACAAAAGCTGTAACACCGGCTTCTCTTGCTTCATCTTCAAATTCTGACCATTCATAAGCTGTCAGTACAATAATCGGTACTTCATCCCCGATGACTTTTCGTATCTGACGGACTGTTTCGATTCCATTCATATCCGGCATCAGATAGTCGATGATATAAGCTTTATATCCGTCTTTGATCTCTTCTGCTTCTTTTGCACGGATGAGTGCCTCTCTTCCTGATGTTGACCAGTCCGGACGCATTTCGATACTACGCAGCATCTTGCTGACACTCTGACAGGTGTTGACATCATCATCCACAACAAGTGCCCTGGCACCCTGAAGTTCCCTGATCGGCATATAATGCACAGCATTTTCTGCCAGTTTAAAATCAACAGTGACCACGAACTCTGTACCTTTTCCCAGCTCACTTTCCACTGTAATGCTACCGTTCATCAGATCCACAATATTTTTCGTGATCGACATTCCAAGTCCGGTTCCCTGAATTCCGCTGACAGTGGACGAACGCTCTCTTGCAAATGCATCAAAAACGTGCTCCTTAAATTCCTGCGACATTCCCATGCCGTCATCCCGAATCCTGAATTCATACGTGGTATATTCGTTTATACTGCATGGTTTCTCTGTTACACGGATCACGATATTTCCACCGCATCCGGTATATTTAATGGCATTGCTGACGATATTTAATAAAACCTGGTTCAATCTCAGTTTATCCGTCACTACATCTTCATTCACAACGTCCAGAGAATCTATGTACAGATTCTGCTGTTTTGCTGCCGCCTGTCCCTGGATGATCGTGCGGAGATCATGCAGGATATCTGGAATATGTACGATATTTTCCTCCAGCTTCACTGTTCCACTTTCAATCCGGCTCATATCAAGGATTTCATTGATCAGGCTCAAAAGGTGTGTACTGGATGTATGGATTTTTCCCAGATACTCCTGTACCTGTTCGTGATTCTCAATACGTGTCTGAGCCAGTGCCGTAAATCCTATAATGGCATTCATCGGTGTTCGGATATCATGTGACATATTATTGAGGAACGTGGTTTTGGCACGGCTTGCGTGCTTCGCCATCAACAGAGCATCCCTTAAGGCATTCTCCTGACTGATCTGCTTTTCCACAATATCATGCACATTGCGGAATCCGAGTACAAGATAGTCTTTTCCATCAGGCAGCGTAAATTTTGCAGAATTTAACTGCCAGTGTTCTCTCTCGCCTTCTAAGATCCGATCATAATTCAGTGAATAGATGCCGGTATCAGGAGTCTCCATAAGCAGGTTTTCAAGCTTTGCGTGCTCCCGGAAATCTTCCTGGTCTTCTTCTGCCACAAAAAATTCGATATAGGCATAAATAGCATTTTCATAATTCTCATAGACCATGGTCTTCTCATAGATTGTCTCGGTAGCAATGCTTTTATCATCTTTGAACACACTCCACAGCCCCGTTACACAATCTACCAGATAAAGTGCGGTATATTCACTGCCCAGAGCATTGATCACCTGCAGCTGCTTCTTCATTTCAACAGCCTGTTCTGTTTTTACTATGTTTGCCTGTTCGGCCTCTGCTACTGCCTTTTCCAGATTCTCACGGGATTCAATCTCACTCTTCTTCTGCTCATCAATATTTTTTACCGTCATCAGAGCCTGCGTGACATTGCCCTGTTCATCCTGTTTTTTTACAATAAACGATGCAAGATACCATTTTCCGCTAAGAGCCTTAAGTTCCATGCTGATAACAATTTTATCTTTTAATCTCCGGGCAAGTGTAGTAAAGTCAATAAATTTTTCTACCTCGTCCCTGTGTTCATCCGAAACATTTTTGTCCAGCATCATTCTTTTCAGATATCCCAGAGGTCCCTTCAGACCAGCTACTCTGCAGGCACTTTCCGGTCCGGAAACCACGGTATATTCCTGATTTACCAGATCAATAGAACAGATTTCCTCATATACATTAGCTAATGATTCAATAACCTCGTTTTTCTGTTCCTCGATCTCCAATGCTCTTTCCAATTCTTTTTCACGTCTATCTCTTTCGGACATCAATGACTGGTTTTGCTGCTCCAGACTCTGCACAAAATCACTCATATCCGTACAGAAACTGATAATAGCCAGCCGTCCATCACCTGTTGTGATGACTTTTCCACGGTCAACCGTCCAGAACCACGTTCCATCTTTTCTCGGCATACGATAAGTTGTCTTGTACGTCATACCTTCATAATATTTTCCATTATTCAGGTCTTTTTCTACCTGTGCCATATCATCCGGATGAATTGTATTGCTGACCTTGCCATCAATTCCGGCGATCAGTTCACTGACATTTTCATATCCAAGCATATGGGCAATCCGGTCATTGGCATAGTAAACTGGAAAACCTTCTTCACAATATCCCCCTATCGTTCCAATCTTCTGTTCTTTATTCAATTCCTCAATCAGTGACTGATTCTCATCTGATGTTAAATGCGAAATCATTTTCGTTCACTCCCATCCTTGCTACTCCCATTGTTTTTAAGTACCCTCATTCCTCTTTACTACATTTTCATAGATATTTCTGCATCATCTTAAACAGCTGTCCCATATCCACCGGCTTTGCAATATGGTCATTCATTCCTGCATTCACTGCTTTTAGCTTATCTTCCATATAGGCATTCGCTGTCAATGCAATGATCGGTATCTTCTTTGCATCCTTTCTTTCAAGCCTGCGTATAGCCTTTACTGCTTCATAGCCGTTCATTTCCGGCATCATGATATCCATTAAAATAAAATCAAAACATCCCTCTTCCTGACGCCCATTTTCTACAATCACGACCGCCATTCCGGCATCCTCCAGCATGAACTGCAGGATTTCTGCATTTAATGTATTATCTTCTGCTGCAAGAACCCTTCTTCCATGCAGGTTTTTCATCTGAATAACAGTTGTTTCTTCCGTGTACTCCTGATATCCTGTATCTATTTCAAAAGTCAGAATCCAGCTAAATTTTGTTCCCTTATCCAACCGGCTTTCAATACGGATGCTTCCATCCATAGCGTCCACCAGTTTCTTTACAATGGAAAGTCCCAGACCGGTGCCTCTCAGTTCTCCATGTTTATCCTGGTTTTCCTGTGCAAATGCTTCGAAAGCA
This sequence comes from bacterium, assembly GCA_963651655.1. Taxonomy (GTDB): domain Bacteria; phylum Bacillota; class Clostridia; order Lachnospirales; family Lachnospiraceae; genus Blautia_A. Next base: position 3,617 of record CAVJRB010000517.1, read on the forward strand.
TGTTTCTGAAAGTCCTCACTCATACCGATTCCAGTATCTTTCACCTCAAATTCACAAGTAACCGTTTTCTCTGTCTGTTTCAGAATTCTGGCTGTCACATCCACCCTGCCATCTGGTCTGTTATATTTGATAGCATTTCCTATGATATTCATAAAAATCTGACGCAGATGGAGAGGACTTGTAAATACCCGGGGTGGATCAAACTGATCCAGACCGGAAGCATCCAGCGTAATCCCCTGTTCATTTGCCCTTGTTTCCACTATATCCTTACAGTTATCGATGATCTCCCTCAGATAAACAGATTCCTTCACGAGGTACACTTTTCCGGATTCCAGCTTGCTCATATTCAGTACATCATTGATCAGTGACAGCAGATATTCTGAAGCCATATGAATCTTCCGGTGATATTTACGAACCATCTCCGGATCATCCACAAACCGGTCTGAAATATCCAGAAGTCCTATAATTCCATTCATCGGTGTACGGATATCATGGCTCATCCGTGTAAGGAAATCACTTCTCGCGTCATTGGCCAGCCGCAGTTCTTCATTCTTCAACCGCATTCTGTGAACATAATAGATTCCAAAGCACAACAAAGCCAGTACAATCGACAGTGCAGAAACGATCACTATCGTCTGAACCGGATACGTCTGAATAAAAAGAGTAACTGACATCTGATCTGTATGAACACTGCCATTGTCCAGATAATTCGTTTTCTCCACATCTGTCAGACTGCAAATATACTCATTAAACAACTGCAGCAGCTGAAAGTCACATTTTTGTGATAACGCTATGCAGATATTCTGCGTTTCCCCGGTCAGCAATGTCACATTCAGGGAACCAGATCCATCATGTGTATAATACTCCAGAATGGAGCGATCCCCAATCGCCACATCCGCATCTCCTTTTTGCACAGCCTTAATGCATTCCTTTGAATTGTCGTACAGCTTAATCTCCTGATAATCGGATGTATCGATCAGATTTTCTGTTCCCTTTACCAGAGCAGCCTTCTCTCTCCTGGTATCCTTCTCTCGGTAAGCAAGGAGGAAATTGGACTCCAGGATCTTCTCACTGGTGATAAAGCCAACAGAAGTACAATACTCCGATGTAAATGGCATGCCGATCAGCATATCATAATCAGATACTGACAGCATACTCTCTGCCTCATCACGGTTCTTACAGAAAGTATATTCTGTCTCGATATTGCCCCTGGCCGCAAAATTATCAATCACGGAAACCAGCATACCAGCTGCCCGTCCATCCTTCTGAAACACATATGGTCCGTCATGATCCACACACAGTACATGCAG
>CAVJRB010000518.1:0-3638 GCA_963651655.1 bacterium
AAACGAGGAATCCACACCGGCAATAGATGCAAGATAAACAACCATTCCATATCCAACACCTTTCCATGCGGAAAATCCTATGATAATAAATTTCCACCAGCCAGCCTTTGCATACACATTTACGCTTTCCATTCCAAGAAGATTCAATAGTGCGTTTAATCCGCCGTTTTCATAGTTAAAAAGACTGTATGCAATAGCACTTACGATTACCCAGGAAATAAAATACGGCAGAAAGATTACAGATTGTAAGGTTTTCTTTGCTACCTTATTTACCATTTCACTAAGAACGATTGCAAATCCAACCTCCAGTGTGGTATTCACGATCAGAAATGATAGGTTATACAGTACTGTATTTCTGGTCACATTCAGCGCGTCCCCGGACTGGAAGAAAAATTTGAAATTATCCAGCCCCACAAACGGACTTCCAAAAATTCCAAGGTCATAACGGAACTGCTTGAATGCCAGGATCACGCCGCCCATTGGAATATAGGCAAATATAAAGATCAGCACCACCGCCGGCATAAGCATGAGCAGCAGCGTACGGCTTTTTTTCACCTGCTGGAAGAAACCAATTTTACTCTTTTGGGAGCTTTCCTTTGGTACAACTTTTTTCATTTCTACTCCATCCCCTTCTCTTGATGATATGATTATAGCAAAACCAGTTTTCTCCCAAAATCGTAAGATATTACCATTTTATCGTATTATTTTATGCTGACATGCTTAAAACCTCAAAATTTTTCTATTCATCGCACTGCAATAAAAAAAGAAGACAGAAATCTGTGTCTGCCTTCCTTTTGCCATTCCATATTTAACGAAAAAAATTACTACAAAACCTCTTTTCCCAAATGAATTTCCACCATAGTACCTTTGCCCGGCTCTGTATGATAGACCAGTCCGGCCTTTTCCCCGTACAGAATCTTCAGCCGTTTATGAATATTGTAGACCCCAAATCCACTGCCCCTTGCTGAGCTTCCCTGACCTGTAAGAATCTTCTGTGCCTGCTCTGGCTCCATACCGATTCCATCATCTTCCAGATAGAGAATCGTCTCGTCACCTTTACATTCTCCCGTAATTCGGATTGTACCTTCATCTGCTTTTTCCAGGATTCCATGAAGAATGGCATTTTCAATCAGCGGCTGAAGGGTAATCTTGGGAATGGATCGTGCCAGAACTTCCTCAGAAAGTTCCGTGACAAGCTCTATAGCACCCTCGAACCTGTAATTCTGAATGATCACATACGCCTTGGAATGTGCAATCTCATCTTCTACTGTAACGATTTCTTTCCCTTTATTCAGCGTCAGCTTGTAAAATCTGGCAAGCTCTGTGACCACCTTATCGATATCCTCGTTCCTGCCGCTATAGCTGAACCACTTAATCATATCCAGTGTATTATACAAAAAATGAGGATTGATCTGTGACTGCAGAGCTTTTAATTCTGCGGTCTTAGCCTGTTTACCAAGCTCGTATTTCTCATCCATCAGGTTGCGGGTTTCCAGAATCATTTCGTTAAATGTCCTATAAAGGCTTCCAATTTCATCCTCACCCGCATCCCCCTGGATCACTTCCAGACTTCCCTGCTGCACCGTCTGCATATGTTCCGCCAGATTTTCCACTCTACGGGTAACAGAATTGGCAATCACATAGATCAGGATTCCAACCAGAATTAAAGCAGCAAGCGCCATCAAAACATATTTCATCTGACTGTTGTAGACCTCCTGCATCATTCCCCTGTATGGAATCACAGTCACCATTACCCAGCCGGAATGATAGAGATAATTCTCGGAAACCAGATATTTCTGACCTTCTGCTTCCACTTCCTTCATCTCATACGTATCGTTCAGATAGGCCTCCGCTGCTCCCTCAAAATCCGTCTTTACCACCTGGTATTCCAATTCCTTGGATGAGGCAATCACCTGTCCGCTGCTGTTGATAAGACAGGTCACACTGTCTGGCGTAGGATCTGCCTTCAGAAGCATTTCCTGGATATCCTTTTTCCCAAAGTCCACCCGCACATATCCGGTCACCTTCTGGTAATCCACAATACTCTTGATTTTCTGCACAAAGGCCAGCACCGGCCGACTGCTTTTATCTTCCAGCTCTTCACTGGAAAATGCCCCCACATCCTCTGTACTGTTTTGAAGCTCCTGCAGCCATTTTTGAGAAGAAACATCCTCTACACTGAACAGATTGATCTTATCCGCTGAATACATGTGATCCCCATCCACATACAGACGTACCCTCTGGATTTCTTCCCGGTTCTGGTAAGAGGTAAGTCTCTCTTTGATCTCCAGCATGTCCCAGTATTCCTGCTTGATTTCCTGACGGCTGCTGTTGCTGGTAATTTCACGGATGCGGCTGTCATTGGCAATCTGTGACAGACCATCCAGCAGCTGGGAAAATTTATAGTCCATAAAGTCCCGTGTCTGGGAAATTCCATGCTCTGCAGAATACATAATTTTTGCCCGCAGGTCATTGCTGAAAACAGAAAATACAAATACGGTCAAAGATACCATAAAGACAAGAATCAGCAGGCAATAAATCCACAGAAGCTTTGTTTTTAATTTGCTCCGCCGCCACAGCTTACTGATTTTCTTCATAACCCTCTCCATTTCTGTCTGCAGATGACAGATTCATAATTTCTTTTTTGTATTCTGCAGGAGTAATGCCTTCGCATTTTTTAAATACCTTTATAAAATAATTGCAGTCGCTGTATCCGGTAAGCAGCGCCGCCTCTTTTACCTTACAGTTTTCCTCCTGAAGATATTTCTTCGCCTGCTCTACCCGGTATTCCATAATATAATTGGTAAGCGTGGTATTTGTCTCTCTTTTGAACGTACTGCAAAGATACGGGCTGGTCAGCTCAAGCTTCTGGGCAATCGTTGCAAGGGACAGATCTGGTTCCCTGAAATGACAGGAAACATAATACTTAATTTTGTCAGAGATCAACAGCTTCTGTCCCGCCTGCACCTCACTGTCAAAATAGCTTTGCAGCTGCTCCACCACCAGTGCTTCCAACTGAGTCAAAAATTTCATTTCCCTTATGGAATCCCGGATATTTTCCCTGTTTTCCCGATCCTCGCCAAGATCATCCAGCCCTTTTGGAACCTGGAAAAGAATATCCAGTACTCTCGCAAAGAAATCCTTCACCTCATAAATAAAACTATCCGGGTTTTCCCGAAGCCTGCTTACAAGTCCTGTGACAAAATCCACAGCACTCTCGAAATCCTCATGCTTCACAAGTCCTGCAAACTGCTGCAGTTCCTTATCTCCCAGAGCATAAACTCCCTTTTGCAGTGTTCCATAAATCAGACGGCAGTTTTTTCCATAATAAAATGCAGTAATCAGAAGGGCAGCCGCATCATTATAGGACTGGTAAATATGAAGAACATCACTCGCCAGACTTCCTGCTGACAAAATGTAAAAGCAGTCCTTCTCCAGAATTTTCCCAAGAACATCAGCTGCCTCCTTCTGACGCTCTTCCAGCTTCCTGCTGTTTATTTCATTTAACCCAATGTAAACCAGAAGAAGGTTTTCATCCTTTCGCCCAATACATGCGGCAATTCCAGCTGCTTACAGACCATCCTCCAGTTTTCCGACAATCTTTTTCTGGAGGTTGATCTCTCCCTTGGAATTCTCGT
>CAVJRB010000518.1:3648-25982 GCA_963651655.1 bacterium
GGTATAGCCCAGAATTTCAATCAGGCAGACAAAATAATACTTTTTGCCGAATAGCCCTGGAAAAGCTACGTATACCTCTGCTTCCCGGTGCCAGCTGCCAAAGCTTTTCTTCGTCAGATCCAGCATCAGTTCGTTTTTGTAAGCATCCATGCTTTTTTTCAGCTGGTCTGCAAGCTCTTCGTTTTCCTGTTTTTTCTGCTTCATTTCTTCCTGAAGCTGAACTGCTTTGGCAATCGCATCGGACAGTTCGTCCAGATCCATGGGCTTCTCTACGTAACTGATGGCTTTTAGCGTAATTGCGGATTTCAGATATTCTTTATCTGAGTAGCCGCTCATAAAGATAATACAGCAGTCCGGCAGTTCTTTCCGGATTGCAAATGCCATCTCAATTCCATCCATACGGGGCATCCGCACATCTGTCAGCACAATATCCGGCTTAAATTCTCTGGACAGCTCCAGCCCCACGCAGCCGTTCTTTGCAGTCTTTAATTCTGTAATTCCCAGTTTTTCCCAGGATATCCGGGCACAGATTCCTTCTCTTACATGTGCCTCATCATCCACCAATAATAACTTCATTTTTCCTCAACCTTTTCCTGAAACGCATCCTGCATTTTTCCAATACTCCTATCATAGCAGACTTCCTCATATGTGAAAAGCCCTCCCCAGGGAAAACACATCTCTCATGTCTTTCCCCTGTGAAGGGCTTCTCTTTATGAAAGCAGGAATTTTAAAGCTTTATTAAATGTTTTATTTAACAGTTTTCTCGTTCAGAGTCTCGATGATCTCGTCGAAGTCTTCGTCTGTCTGGCTCTTAACATCCTCGATGTACTCTTCCCATGCGTCGTCATCGTTGATGTCGTTCTCACCTGTGATAAACTGAAGAGCAAGCTCTTTTACTCGTGTCTCGCAGGTTCCGCCGTAGCCAAGCTCTGCTTTTGCAGAAGACTCTTCAGCTGTCAGATAGGTAACTGGTGCTCTGTCGTATGGAGAAACGGAATCCTCTCCGCCGTTAGCGTCAGACTCAACCCAGTATTTTCCTTCATAGTAACCGTTGTCAGCATTCCACCATGGCTCCGGGTTGGAAGCAACCTCAAGCATTGCGTTGAAATCGATCGGGTTGAATGGGATACCGGTTCTGCAAACGCTGGAAGAGGTAAGTCCGTACTCAGCAGATTTTGTTGCAGGGTTCTCATCGTTCATGATATCGTCTGAGAAAGTCTTGGTTCCGTCAGCCTCTGTATAAGTATCGCCCTCAACACCCCAGTTCATAAGATTTACCATCTCATCAGAGTACTGATAGTCGATCATTGCAACTACATATTCCGGATGCTCTGTCTCTGCGCTGATGTAGATACCCATGTTGGCATTCAGAGATTTGCCGGCCTGTCTGGAGCCCCATTTCCATGCTGTGCCGTAATCTGTGTTCTCTGGAAGGTATGCAAGACCCCATTCCATATTGTCATCTGTTTTTGCAGCATTCCATGTTGCTACAGATCCAGCCCACAGTGTCGGGCAGATACCGCCAACGTTTGTGGTAGCCTTTGTCTGGCCCTGGTTAAAGTCTGCTGTTGCAAACTCAGGATCAATGTATCCAGCCTCATATAAGCTGTTCAGATATTTCAGGCACTCACGGAAGTTATCCTCGATCGGTCCGAATACCCATTCCTCACCATTGTAGTACAGGCAGTCCCAAGTATGGAAAATTCCAACGAATCCACGATACAGGGAGTAGTCTTTTGTATTGTTGATGATAACGTAATCAAGGTCAAGAGATCCGTCATCAATCTTTGCTTTCATATCTGCACAAAGCTGTGTAAACTCATCCAGTGTGGTAGCTGGCTGCCAGCCGTTTTCTTTGAGAAGGTCAAAACGATATGCAAAAGCAGTGAAGGACTGTGCGCCCTGGATATCATCCGGGTTGTAGAAACCATCCATGAAGTAGTACATGGAACCGTCCTCATTCTTTGCGAAGTTCTCGCCGCCGTTTGTCTCTTTCATGTACTCCGGATAGTAAACCATGTAATCGGAATAATCAGCAAGGTTTAATAAGGTTCCGTCCTCACCGTACTCATTAACAGCAGATCCTTTTGTTACAGTTGCAACATCCGGAACAGAACCGGACTGAAGTACAACCAGCTCATTTGCCTGATAGTCTGTTGCAGGTGTTCTTGTCCATGTAATGTCAAGCTTGCAGCCAAGGTAGTTCTCCATAGCCTCCTGCCATTTTTCCTGAACCAGTGTTCCATCAGAAGACTGCTGATAATCTGCGATACTTACATCCAGATGTAAGGTTCCGTCCTCAAGCTCCGGAAGCTCGATTCCGTTATCTGCAGCTGTTGCCTTTGGTGCTGAATCCTCTGCCCATACAGCAGTTGTTCCCATGCTTGTGAAAAGTCCTGCAGCCATTGCTACTGACATTCCCATAGCGGTAAGTCTTTTGGTGGTTTCTCTCTTCATAATTTCCTCCATTTTCTTTTGTAGACATTGTTGATTGGTGAACATGTGTCTTTATTTATAAGGAAAACTGTCCCCCAGCTTCCATATAATCCAATAAGCATCAGCCTTTTACAGCTCCAACCTGCACGCCCTGTGCAAAGTATTTCTGAATGAACGGATATACCAGAAGGATCGGGCCGATGGTTGCGATTACGCAGGCATACTGTACATTCAGGCTGTTCAGATTTCCATTGCTGATCATCTGCTGTGCATCACTCATGTTTGCGGTTCCGGATGTAAATACGATCTTTCGAAGAAGCATCTGAATAGGCTGTTTTGCAGGATCCTTGATGTAAAGAAGTGCTTCATAGTAGCTGTTCCATACACCCACAACGGAAAACAGACCGAAGGTTGCATACAATGCTTTGGAAAGCGGCACATAAATCTTGGTAAGGATCTGGAACTCAGTCGCTCCGTCAATTCGGGCAGCCTCCCTGATCTCCGGGGAAATTCCCTGATAGAACGAACGGTAAATGAAAATGTTGTAAGCACTTACCGCATTGGGCAGAATCAGTGACCACCAGCTGTTATACAATCCCAGGTTCTGGATCAGCAGGTAAGTAGGAACTGTACCGCCGCTGAAGAACATGGTAATCAGCAGGATGATGGATAATGGTTTTCTCAGTACAAACTCCGGTGCCATCATAACGTAAGCCATAAGGGAGTTGAGCACCAGGCTGACGATCATGCTTCCTACCGCGATTACGATTGTGTTCCAGTAAGCACCCAAAATGTTTTCATCTTTAAATAAAGCCTTGTATCCATCCAGGTGAAATTCCTTCGGGAAAAAGGTAACCTGTCCGGTAGTAATCATACGGTTGCTTGACAGTGAAGTAGCGATTACATTCAGGAACGGATACAGGAATATAATAGATACAATGATCATGAACACAATGAGGAACATGTCAAATGCTCTGCTGCCAATATGTATTTTGTTGCTCTGTTTTTTTGCTTTTCCAAATGACATGAATTCTTCCTCCTACCACAAACTGTTTTCCGGATTGATCTTCCTGGTAATCATATTCGCTCCGAATACCAGGGCAAAACCGATTATGGAAATAAACAGGTTTACGGCTGTTGCATATGAGAATTTACCTTCCACGATACCTTTCTGGTAAACAAAGGTACCAATTACTTCCAGCTGGCTTCTGTTTGTATCGTTCTGCATCAGAAGGATCTTGGTATAATCACTGTTCAGCACGTTTCCAAGATTCATGATCAGCAGGATCGTAGTGGTTGGCTTAATGGTTGGCCAGATAATGTTTTTGATCTTCTGCCAGCGGTTTGCACCGTCAATATTTGCTACGTCATACAAGGTGACATCTACATTGGATAATGCGGACAAGTACATGATGGAACTCCATCCTACTGTCTGCCAAACCTGTGAACCAAGATATAAAGGAAGGAAATACTGGCTTCCGTTATTCATATCCACCCTTGCCATTCCAAGAAGTGCTCTGATATCGTTGAACAGACCGGATGTAGAACCAAATCCGTTTAACATGGAGCAGATAACTACCACTGAAAGGAAATGTGGGATATAGGAAATGGTCTGTACCGCACTTTTAAATACCTTTCCTCTTAATTCGTTAAGCAGGATTGCAAAGATAATTGCTGCAGGGAATGTGAATAACAGGTTCAGCACTCCGATTTTCAGTGTATTCCAGATAATCTGTCCACTGTTTACGTTTTTGAAAAACTTAATGAAGTTCTTCATGACAGGTTCCAGCCAGTTGCTGCCCCAGACACCTTTTGAAGCTTTATAATTCTTAAATGCGATCAGAATTCCATACATTGGAACATATTTGAAAATGATCAGCATGATCAGCGGTGCCAGTGCCATAATGCAAAGGGCTCTCTGTTTCCACAGCAGCTGCCAGAATGATTTTTTCTTTGCTGCATATGGAATCGACACGGTATTTGACCTTTTCGCCATATTTCTCTCTCCTTCCAGACTTGTGTTTCTGATGTAATTATTGTATTGTATAAATCGCAGTGTTTGAATGGAAGATTCATAATTTTTTCATGTATATTTTACATTTTTTTCAGAGTTTTCCAGCGGAATATGGAATATTCTCAGGTTCTTCCAATAATTTTCCATGACACCATATATAAGATTTATTGTAAAATAGTCTTAGACGAAAAGAAGGACATATTATAGAAGGAAACATTATATATGAAAGAACATAAGACGATCCTGCTTCCTATGGGACGGCAGTTTGCAATTATCTTAGTATTATTCATTGTCTGCACGGCAGGAATTACCCTGTATAACACTCAGGATTACGTCCGTGTGCAGACCGACTTTCTGAGCAGCAGCCTGGAGTCTTACTCCTCACAGCTTGCCAAGAACACCCAGGAAACCTACGACAGCTACGAAAATATCTGCTACAGCGTGGCATACAGCTCCGCAGTCCAGGACTTCCTTGGCAGTAAGAACCGCCAGAGTTCCTACAAGGCCTATCAGGAGCTTCAGACCCAGCTGGACAACACCGCTCTTCTGAACCCCTATATTTCCGACATTGCAGTATACGGAAAAGACGGCGCCTTTGCATCCTTAGGCGGCTCCGCCTCCAGCTACAAGCCCTTCGCAGACGCCCTTGGCGGAACTTCCTTTCCCTACTGCACGGCAGGCACAGCCTCTGTAAACGGAACCCTCTGCCACATTCTTGCCATGCCCGTCTGCACCCTGGGCACCGGACAGAGCCAGTATCTTGGCATCCTGTTTCTCGCAGTTGACATCAATCATCTGCTCAGCAACTCCATGACCAACATGAACAGCCAGAAGCTTTATGAACCGGAAATTCTTTTTGCTGACAGCCAGCAGAATCTGATCTACGGAACCGATGCCCTTTACCGCACAGTTCTTGACACTCCCGCATCACAGGCAGAAACCGACACCTATGAAGTGAAGGAAAATAACTCACCTGTCACCTACATTGCAAGATGCTATTCCTTCCGCAAGCTTGGCCTTTCTCTCTATGTACTGGTAGACAAAAGCCAGCTGACCAGCCAGATCCAGACCATTTCCATGCGTCAGCTCCTTGCCACATGTGCCATCCTTTTGCTGGTTTTCCTTTTTGTCATGATCCTGTACAAGCCGTTTCTTAATTCCCTGAAGCAGCTTACAGATTTTATGAAAAGTATTTCTGCCGGAAACCGCAAGGCCATCCGCAAGGGTGCCCAGATCCATCAGGGCCTGATCGGTTCCACAGAGATCAACGATATTTTCAACGCCTTTAACGAAATGCTGATCAAGACCGAAGAGCTGAACCACACGATTTTCGATTCCTACACCAGAATGTATGAGCTGGAAGCCAACAACCGTAAAACAGAAATTGCTTTTCTGCGAAGCCAGATCAATCCTCATTTCCTTTACAATACCCTGACTATGATCTGCGGTATGGCTGCTGAGGGAATGACGGACAAGATCATTCTGGTCACAGGCGCCCTCTCCCAGATTTTCCGCTACAGCATCAAAGGCAGCGATATGGTAACCTTCCGGGAAGAACTGGAAATCGTAAAATCCTATCTGATGATCCAGAAGGAACGCTTCGCCGACCGCTTCACTATTGAATATAATTTTTCCGATGATTCCTACGACTGCCTGATCCCCAAAATGGTCATCCAACCCCTTGTGGAAAATGCCATTGTCCATGGCCTGGAAAAAAGCCTGAAGCCTGGCTCCATCCTCATTGGCGCCGGACGAAATCCTGAACACGGCTATCTTGCCATTTGGATTTTTGACACAGGCGTAGGCATGCCGCCAGAGAAGCTTGAAGAACTGCGTCACGCAATCTCCGCTTCCGTCCGGGACAAAACCGGAGACGCAAGCGCCGACCTTGCCAAAATGGACGCCCAGAATCACGACAGCATCGGAATTTTAAATGTAAACAGCCGTATGGTTCTTTACTACGGCACAGATTACACCCTTCTCATTGATTCTGAAGAAGGGGTGGGAACCAACATTCAGCTGCGCGTTCCCTACCAGACAAATGAAACTTTACAGACGTCACAGAGTGCGAACTCTAAAGGAGAGTGATTGATATGTACCAGGCAATTGTAATTGACGATGAAAAATGGGTGGTAAAAAGCCTGATCGCAACCATCAAGGATCAGGAATATTTCGAGATCACGACAGAATTTTATGACGGCCTTTCCGGGCTTGACTATATCAGGACCCACCAGCCGGCACTTGCATTTGTGGATGTAAGGCTTCCAGGCATGGGCGGTCTGGAAATCCTCCAGGCAGCACACGCGGAGGGCTTATCCACTCTTTTCATTATGATCAGCGGACACGCAGAATTTGCCTATGCTCAGAAAGCCATGTTCCACAACGCCATCGGCTACTGCCTGAAGCCATTCTCCCGCAGCGAACTGATGGATTCCATGCAAAAAGCCTACCAGCTTCTCCAGGAACAGGACCAGAAGGAAGAAAGCGAGGAAGCAGCTGTAGAAGAACAGGAAAATGTTTTCCATCCCCAGCATCTTACCTCCTCCCACAAGTCAGTTCAGATGATGATCGATTACACAGAGAAGCACTATCAGGAGGACATTTCCATTCAGAACCTTGCGGATCACTGCAGCATCAATCCCAATTATGCCAGCCAGATCTTCCGCCAGGAAACGGGCGTGACCTTTGTCAGCTACTTAACCAGCCTGCGTATCGAACACGCCGCATGGCTTCTTACCCACACCGACCAGACCGTATTTGCCATTGCCACCCAGGTTGGCTACAGCGATTATTTTTACTTTGCAAAAGTGTTCAAAAAAGTAAAAGGCTGTACCCCCACCGCTTATCGAAAGGACGCCGAAGAACATGAGTGATCTTGTTTCCCGCAAATTATTTTCCCTTCTAAATTCCCCAGGCCGCTTGGGACACCGTCTGCTTGCCCTGTCTCTTGCTACAGTTCTGGCAGCCTCTGCTGCTGGCTGCGGAACTTCCGACAATTCTGCTGACACAGCCCGCCAGACCCTCCCGGAATCTCTCCAGGATCTGTCCTTTGAGGAACATCTGAATATCAGCGTAGGTTATTGGAATATTGAGGATATGGCTAAGGCAACGGAACCGGATGCCATGACACAATATATTGAAAATCTGTTCAACATCACCCTGGAACCTATCTCCGTAACCTGGTCCAATTATAAGGAACGCTATCAGATTTTAAGCGCCACAGGCAGTCTGCCGGATGTGTTTGCCACCGTCACGCTGTCCTCCAACGACAATAATGACTCCGCCACCTTTTCCGATTTCATCAATACCGGAGCCATCCGCTCCCTGCCGGAGGATCTGACCGATTATCCTCTTCTGGGTGAAATCCTGGACTCGGTTTCCTACACCAGATATACAGACGGCAAATATTACGCCATCCCCCGCGTATCCTTCCTGGATCCCATTCTTGGCTCTACCGATGCTGCCATGCTTGTTCGCCGGGACTGGATGGACAACCTTGGGATTTCCGATCCGGAAAGCTTCCAGGATTTCGTGGACATGACCGTAGCTTTTGCAAAGGATGATCCTGATGGAAACGGCATAGATGACACCATCGGCTATAATGTAAATTCCTTAAATGCCCTGGGAAAATGGCTGATCCTGGGCATAGCTCCTGAGTGCAACGTTTATTCATGGACAGAGGAAAACGGCACCTATGTTCCATCCTGGACCACGGATGCATTTAAACAGGTGGTAGAAGATTACCGCCTGCTTTATGAAGAGGGCGGACTTGACCCTGACTTTTATACCAAAGCCCCTTCCGCTGTTATGGACGATTTCGCCGCAGGACGGCTGGGCGCTCTTGAGTACAAATCATCTCCCTCTGCACTTATGGAAATAAAAGACCGATGGGATTCCATGAATGATGACTCTTTCGAGGACTGTGTGGATGTGCTTCCTATTTTCCCTGCACCTGACGGAATCCGCTACAGCAACTCTTCCAGTTCCTTCTGGTCAGAATCCTACATTTCTTCCAATGTAGACGATGAGAAAATGGAGCGCATTCTTGCTCTCTTCGAGTTTCTTCTGTCGGATGAGGGACAGGACTTCTGTCATTACGGATTAGAGGGAATTGATTATGAAAAAGAGGAAGACGGAAATTATACCTGTCTTCTGGATACAAATGGAGAAAGCCTGACTACAGCCCTTGCCCGAAAGTACCCTTCCTCCATCCTTTTTGCAGGCATTGCATCCTGGGGCGGAAGCTGGAAGGACTTCGAAGTCAATGAAATGACAGCTCTCCGTTATGGCGAATTTCCTACTGCCCTGGCATGTAAATCCGCCAACTACAGCAAGGACAACACCACCCAGATCAGCCGCCCCTATGCCTTTATGAGCTATCCCAAAGAGCCCACTGAGGAGTTCAGCACCTCCAATGCATTTGAACAATTTGTAACCTGTATCATCGGAGATGAGGATCCAGTGGAAATGTGGGAAGAAGTTCTGACGCGAATGCGCAATGACGGGTTGGATGAATATATCCAAAGACAGAACGAAAGCTTCGCAGAATCACAGAAATTGACAGCAGAAAATGAAACAGATTCTGCTTCTGCTAATTAAAAACATTTGAATAAATCCCCACCTGAAATCCAGCTTGTGTAACATATCATTGTTCAAAGCAGTTTCAGATGGGGATTTTATATGGAAGAATTTAATCAATTTTCAAAACATAAGCACAGTCACAAGGTTTCTTCTCCGGCGCTTTTACATAAAGTCCATCCTCTTTTCTGGTAAAGGAAAGCTCGCCTTCATTTCCCAGCATCGTCACCTTCTTAATCTCACGCTCCAGCACGCCGCCTTCCCGAAGGGTACGAATACGGAATTCTCCGTCCTCCGGCCAGCCAAAAGCAATGGCATAAAGGGCATTTCCATGTGTGGTAAAACGGAAATCCTGTGCAGTCAGGGTATCGCTGTGCACGTCAATGGCATCGCCCTTGTCCAGCTGCTCCTGAATTTTTTCCACATCATAGTTGGCATCATCCACTGTGGTCGGACCTTCTGCCGCAACCTTAAAAGGTCTTGTCTCGTAAATTGCCTCACCATTTAAAGCCAGCCAGTCTCCAATCTCCTCCAGAATACGCACTGCATCCGGGTGGAAGGAACCATCCGCATAGGGACCAACATTCAGAAGAAGGTTGCCGTTTTTGGAAACTATATCGCAAAGCTGATGAATGATCCGCTCTGCAGATTTGTATTTGGGATTCTGCACCATGCACCAGGTAATGTTATCCTCCAGACGGTCATCCGACTGCCATGGGAAATCCTTGGGAGAAGAAAATCTTCCGCACTCAATGTCGTAAACACCAATATCCTTCGGGTAATCCTCCTGCTTGTATGTAATGATACCGTCCTTGATTCCTCTGGTGTTGTAATAATATTCTGCTACATCATAACGGTAGTCTTCCTGAATAATGCAGGTACGGCTGTCAAAATACACCTCATCCGGCTCGTACTTATCAATGACCTCCAGTACTTTGTCCCTCCAGTTTTTGCAGAACGCCTCATCTGGATAACGGTAAGGAATGTAGCGGTTTGTCTCAAGAGGCAGTGCCGGACCGTAATATTTCTCATTTTCCGGGAT
Organism: bacterium; assembly: GCA_963651655.1. Classification (GTDB taxonomy): domain Bacteria; phylum Bacillota; class Clostridia; order Lachnospirales; family Lachnospiraceae; genus Blautia_A. The sequence continues at coordinate 13,719 of CAVJRB010000518.1, forward strand.
ATACACATCCGCCTCATTATCTGTTGACATAAACCATCCCCACAGCCACTGATGGTGGAAGGTTGCCACCGTACGGATTCCCTGTTTGCGGAATGCTTCCGTACATTCTCCCACAATGTCGCGGTGCGGTCCATAATTCACACTGTTAATGGGATTTACCTTGCTGTCCCACATGGAAAAATTATCTGCATGCTCGCTGACTGCCCCGGCATATTTCGCACCGGAACGCTTTACAAGAGACGCCCACTCATCTGCGTCAAACTTTTCCCCTTTGAGCATATTGTAAAAATCTTTATAGCCAAAGTCATGAAGGCTTCCGTAGGTTTTCTCATGATACTGGTTCTGCTCAAGGCCCTTGCAGTACATGTTTCGGGAATACCACTCATTCTGATATGCCGGAACACTGTACGGTCCCCAGTGGAAAAACAGCCCAAACTTTGCGTCACGGAACCACTCCGGCGCCTCTCTTTTTACCTTGTTCCAATTTACGTCTCTCATAATTTTTCCAATACTCCATTCTGCCCGCAGGCGATTTTCGTTGCACTGCCGTGGGCAGGCTGAATATATGAATTATAATTTTATTGCTCTTTTATAGAAGGACAGAAGCGGTAAGAATGTCACCTCATCCACAGGCGGCTGCTTGATAGGATCTGCCTGCCATGCAAAGGAAAGCTCAGCCTCATCTTCCACCTCGCGGGCCAGTTCCAGATAAAGATGATTCTTGTTCTCTCTGTTTCCGCGGATATGAAGGATCTCCACCTCGCCCTGACTGTCTGTCAAAGTAAATCCGCTGTCCTTTCCCACAGCAGAATAAACCAGGAAACAGTTCTTCACATGGTCGCAGGTAAGCTTCAGCCAGATTCCGCTTCCCTCTAACTGGAAGTTCTTTTTCTCCTCTTCATCTGCTCTTTCAATCTTTGCAAGTTCCGGCGGCTGATACTCTTCTTTTCCATTTAATACATGGGCACACTGCTTGGCCAGCTTTTCTCCAAGAGCCACATTGGCCTGTGCTGTATTGTGGATTCCATCGCAAAGGCTTAAATTGGAAGTTGTCAAAATAGACACTCCTGGAATCTCCTTTGCTGCTCTTGCCTGTGCATCACGTACCATTCCCCAGCACTCATCATTGATGCCATTAATCTGTCTGTTCAGCTGCATGGTAAAGAACGGAATCCCATATCCCAGCTCTTTTCTGGTGGCTTCCACATAATCTCTGAAATGCTCCAGATACTTCTGGGCTGGCTCCGGGTTGGTATCTGAGCATCCCTGATACCAGAGCACGCCTGCATATTTGCCGCCAGTCTGATGAATCTTGTCCACCATGTTCAGATACAGATCACCATCCTTCGGGTTCCATCTTTCCATAGGAGAACCGCCAAGGGAAGTCTGAATCAGGCCTATCGGCATTCCCGTCATTTTCGCATAAGTTTTTCCGAAAGCAAGATATGGGGAAACTCCCGGCACGCCCATCTCCTCATTTGCCAGGGAGCCGGCAAATGTGCTCTCGTTCATAGGATGGCTTGCAATATCCCACTTGCTTCTGTTGCGGTACAGATGCACATCCATGCTTGGCGGATCAATGCAGAAATCCCTGCTATATCCAGCTGAGTTAGACTGTCCCGCAATAATAAACAGGTTGCCTACGCCCAGATGCAGCACGCAGTCTCCACGGTAAAGCCATGTAAGGTCCGGAATGGTACTCTTTGTTTCCAGACTGGTGTCAATTCGATAAGGTCCTCCTGCCGGAATCTTCAAGGTTACCTCAAATTCTCCCTGAAACTTTTCATCACATGTAAAATGATCCACATTGGTCCAGGGAATCACTGTCATGTTGTCATCCTCGCGCATCACTCTCACAACCGGAGTCACCCTGTCAACCCCAACTTCAATTGCTGCCGGATGCACCTGAAACGTTCCTGCCAAAGTCACAGACGCCGCGCCATCCTCCTGCTGCAGAATCTCCCAGTCCACCGGAGCCTTCGTCAAAGTAATTCCATGCATATCAATCCAACCTCTCTTTCCCACTTAAAGCCAGCTCTTCACTGCCTATCATTATAAAGTCTTTTCATTTTCATTGGTATATTCATTTTTCAGACCATTATGTAAATTTTTCAGATACCTGTCTCTCTGCTTCAGTGGCCCTTTCCAATATACAGGTCCGCGTCAGCCAGACCGTGAGTATCCGTGCGTCTCGGGCAGTTAGTCAAAAAACGGAATTTTGCGAGCATAGCGCAAGCCCCATGAACACTGTCTGAGCCCTTTATGGGCGAGTTTGTTCATGGGGCTTGCAATGCTATTTATTATTTGTTTGTAATTACTGAAGCCACAGCCTTCTTCCATCCAGCGTACTTCCGTTCTCTTACCTTTGCATCCATATCCGGCTTATAAGAAACCCGGCTCAGTTTTCCAAAAATACTCTCATCCCAGACACCCAGCTGCAGTCCTGCCGCATAAGCCGGTCCAATAGCAGAAAGCTCCTCAGAATCCGGAACCAGAACTCCCGCATCCGCAATATTACTCTGGAACTGCATCAGATAATCATTTCTGGTCGGACCTCCATCCACACGAAGCTCCTTCACCGGAACTCCCGCGTCCTCAGACATTGCCTGCACAACATCCGTAATCTGATAAGCAATACACTCGAGCGCAGCCCTCACAAACTCAGCCTTACGTGTAGTACGGCTCATGCCGACAACAGAAGCTCTCGCCTCACTGTCCCAGTAAGGTGCACCCAGTCCGCTAAACGCCGGAACCAGATACAGACTGTCCTCCTGAATAGCCTCCTTCGCAAGCTTTCCGGTCTCTCCCGGAGAAGAAATAATCTGCAGATCATCCTTCAGCCATGTAATAACAGCACCTGTATAATTCAGATTGCCCTCAAGCACATAATTCACCTTGCCGCCAATTTTCCATGCAAGAGAAGTCACAACCCCATGAGTACTCAGAATCGGCTTCTCCCCAATATTCATCATAATAGAAGAACCGGTACCATAGGTAGACTTAATCATACCGGGCTGCAGGCATCCCTGTCCAAATAAAGAGCCATGAGAATCGCCCAGCACACCATGAATAGGAATCTTATGAGGAAGCAGTCCCTCAAAATCCGTTTCTCCGAAACAAGCATCTGAATCTGTCACCTCCGCCATATTCGCCGGATCAATGCCAAACAGCTTGCAGATTTCCTCATCCCACTTCAGATCAAAAATATTAAACAGCTGTGTTCTGGAAGCATTGGAGTAATCAGTTCTGTATTCCTTGCCGCCAGTTAATTTATAAACCAGCCAGCTGTCAATGGTGCCATGGCAGATCTCATGACGCTCGGCAGCCTCCTTTGCCCCTTCCTCATTTTCCAGAAGCCATGCAATCTTAGAAGCCGGGAAATACGGAGAAAGATTCATGCCGGTTTTCTGACGGATCATCTCAGCTGCACCGGCAGCCTCTACACGGGCACACACATCCACTGCGCGGGCACACTGCCACACAACCGCATTGCCGTAAGGCTTTCCAGTCACACGGTTCCACGCAAGAGAAGTCTCACGCTGATTGCTGATGCCAAGACCAACCACGCACTCCTTGTCAACACCCTCCAGAAGCTCCTTCACAACCTCCAGCACATTTCCGTAAATCTCCTCCGGATCATGGGAAACCCAGCCCTTCTCATTAATAATCTGCTTATGCGGACGGTCTGTACGGCGCATAATGCTTCCTGTCTCATCGAAAAGAAGTGCCTTGGTACCCTGGGTACTCTGATCAATACTTATGATATATTTTGCCATTTTTGCTATCCTCTTTTTTCTAAAATACTCTGCCAATATGATAAAACGACAGGCGTGCCTGACCAGATACCCCCCTACTGTCCTCGCACCTTACGATGCATGCACAGCCTTTGGATACCCTGGATCTGCATTTCTGCAGTCTGTCAGTCACGCCTGAGCCTGTTCATTATTTATCTGTATAATCTGTCAGGAAAAATCCCGGCTCTTATTTCAGAGCTTCAACTGCCTTCTTGGCAATTCCCTCAGCATTTAATCCATAATAATCAAATACTTCCTGTGAGGTTCCTGTGATAACCGGAGCATCCGGAAGAGCCATGTTCAGCACTTTTCTCGGGCACTCTGCACCAACAACCTGTGCAACCATAGAGCCAAGTCCGCCAAATGGTGCATGCTCCTCAACTGTGATAACAGCCTTTGCATTCTTAGCAGCCTTCACAACACCCTCAGCATCCAGAGGCTTCACGCAGTACATATCCAGTACAGTTGCGGAAATTCCCTGAGCCTCCAGTAATTTGGCAGCCTCGAAAGCCGGGCGGACCATTTCGCCGCAGGCGATAATCGCAACATCTGTTCCCTCTTTCAGAACAGTGGCCTTGTCCATTTCAAATGGGCAGTTATCCTCTGTATAAATATCCTCAACCGGGTTTCTGCCAACACGGATGTAAGCTGGCTTCTCATCCTTTAACAGAGCTTCGATCAGGTGTTTTGTCTGATGACGGTCGCTTGGAAGATATACACGCATGTTCGGGATTGCGGACATAGCAGCGATATCCTGTGCGGAATGATGACTCATTCCAAGTGCGCCGTAGCTTACACCGCCGCTGATACCAATCAGGGTAACATTGGTGTTGGAATATGCAACATCAATCTTAGCCTGCTCATAGCTTCTTGTAGATAAGAAGCAGGCCGGAGAGCATGCGAAAGGTTTCTTGCCGCATTTTGCAAGACCTGCGGAAATACTTACCAGGTTCTGCTCTGCGATACCGGTCTCAACGAACTGATCCGGGAAATTATCTGCAAATGGTGTCATGGATGCAGAACCTCTGGAGTCACTGCAAAGCACCATAATATCTTTATCTTCTTTTGCCTTATCCATTAATACTTCACAGATTGCCTGTCTGTTTGGAATCTTATTCATGAAGAGCGGCCTCCTTTCTTGCTGCAAAATCCGCGATGATCTGATCATATTCTTCCTGGGTAGGAACTTTGTGATGCCAGTTTGCTTTGTTTTCCATTACGGAAGAACCGCAGCCTTTTACAGTGTTGGCAATTACTGCAGTTGGTTTGCCTTTTACTGTTTTTGCTTCCTCGAAAGCTGCATTTAACTGGTCAATGTCATTTCCGTCTTTTACATCAATTACATGCCATCCGAAGGAACGGATACGCTCGCAGAGGTCATCATGTCCCATAACATCCTCTGTGTTTCCGGAAATCTGAAGGCGGTTACGGTCCACAACTGCACAAAGGTTGTCCAGCTTGTACTGATGACCAGCCATGAAGCCTTCCCATACGGAACCTTCAGCCAGCTCGCCGTCGCCCATTACGGTGTAAACACGATAGTCTCTGTTGTCCTTTTTGCCTGCAAGAGCCATGCCCACGCAAACCGGAAGTCCATGTCCAAGGGATCCGGAATTCATCTCGATTCCAGGAAGCTTGTTGTTCGGATGTCCGATATATTTGGAACCAAATTTGGAGAAGTTTGCTTTGATATCATCCAGATCCAGGAATCCTCTTGCTGCAAGTACTGCATAGTAAGCTTCTACAGAATGACCCTTGCTGAGTACGAAACGGTCACGGTTCGGATCCTCAAGATTTTCCGGAGAGATATTCATCTGGCAGAAATACAGGCTGATCAGAGTATCAATTACACTCATGTCACCGCCGATATGGCCGCCCTTTCCGGCAACGATAATGTCTACAGTATCTTTTCTTAAATCAAAAGATTTTGCCTTTAAATTTTCCATTCTCATTCACCTCTTAAATATGCTTTCACATCTTCTTCAATAGGATCATATAAATCAGGAGTGATTCCCATATATTTGCATGCCTCGTAAAGTACCGGAACTACGTCCTTGTGGATACCTACGCAGTGGTGGATATATGGTCCCTCTACGATCTTGGCTTCCAGACGTTTGATGTTCTCTACCTCAACCCAGAGATAGGTTCCCATACCTTTCGGGCCGTCAACGCCTTTGGCTTTTCCAAGAAGCATGGAGTACTCTCCGTTGTCACCGTCAAAACGTGCAAGTGTAACCTCACCATGCTTTGCTTCTGCTGTAATGCTTCCCGGATGGCTGAATGCCAGCGGATAAGTAAGCTTCGGAGTTTCTTTTGCAACGGAAATCGGCCATGGTCCGCAGTGCTGAAGAAGCTCGCCGTTCTCAATGTCAGGATGGCGGATGGTCCAGTCTGCAAAGAAGCTTCTGGTATCATCAAGTGCTGCTGCCTCAACAAGAAGAGCTGTGATCGCACCGTGGATATCAGTCTCACATACAACCGGAATTCCCTCTTCGTTCAGAAGGGAGTTTGCTGCACACGGCATAATTCCAATCTCGCTCTGCAGCTGGTTCCAGCACTGGATTGCAGCTGCCTGGCAGCCATATTTCTGGATCAGGTTCTTCATGGCAACCTTCAGGGCTGCTACATTTTCAAGCTCATTGTCCTTGATGCAGACTTCCATATGCTCGCGGCAGTATGCAACAACCTTGGCAACCTCTGTTCCCTCTTCTTTGGCTTTCTTCATCTCATCAGTCAACTCAGGCATTGGGATTGGGGTCAGCTGGATATTGAATTTTTCAAGAAGCTCGCCTTCGTTGCACATGGTTGACCAGAACTCATACGGTCTTGTAGAGATCTGAAGGATTCTCATGTTGCGGAAGGTCTTTACTACATTACAGACAGCCAAGAAATCGCGAAGACCGCGCTCAAATACCGGATCATTCAGTCTGCAGTTTGTCATATAGGTAAACGGTACACGGAATCTTCTTAAAACTTTACCTGTTGCGAAAAGTCCGCACTGGGTATCACGAAGACGAACACCATTCTCATCCGGTCTCTCATCAAGAGGTCCCCACAGAAGAACCGGAACGTTTAATTCCTTTGCAAGTCTTGCACACTCGAATTCTGTTCCGAAGTTGCAGTGAGGAAGGAAAAGTCCGTCGATTTTTTCTTTTTTGAATTTCTCTGCGATCTTGATGCGGCCTGCCTCATCATAGAGAAGTCCCTCATCATTTACATCTGTAATATCTACGAAATCAATTCCTAACTCTCTTAATCTGTCTGCAGTAAGTCCACGATACTTTACTGCGTCTGGTGCACTGAAAATGCTTCTTCTGGTTGGCGCGTAGCCGATTTTAATCTTTGCCATTTTTTGCATTCCTCCTTGTGATTTTAAGTTTTTGTATGTACATTTTGTTTGTCCGATTTCAGGAAAGCACTAAATTATCTCACAAATTCGGTTATTTCTTGTTATCGTCTTTGCTTTTCCTTATGGCTCTAGTATAGGTCTCTTTCAACTTTATTCCAATAAAAAATAAAGTGTTTTCAACTTTATTTTTACTTTATTTCTTGCAAATATATTGTTTATTTTTCATTTAAGAAGTACAATATATACAACATAGAAAACTTCTGCCTGGAAAATCTAAACATTTTCCACAGAAATCACTTTAAACTGGCAAAATCACTGTAACTTTATCCGGGAGGTGCCGCAAATGTCCATTACTGCCAAACAACTGGCTGAAAAACTGAATCTTTCACAGACTGCTGTCTCCATGGCACTGAACAACAAACCTGGTGTCAGCACGGAAACCCGCCGTATGGTGGTGGAAGCCGCAGAGAAATACGGCTATGACTTTACCAAGCTTTCCCTGAAGAAAAATAAAGCCGGAAGCATCTACGCAGTCAGCTACCGTTCCCACAATGCCATCATGTCCTATTCTCCTATTTTTGACGCTATGGTAGAGGGAATGGAATCTGTGGTACAGAAGGATAATTACAAGCTTAAGGTCATCACCTTCTATGAAAAACGGGATAACCTGGAACACTATCTGGAGGATCTTCGGACCACAGACTGCGTGGGGATTATTTTGTTCGGCACAGAAATGCGGGAAGAAATGGTGCGGCCGTTTTTGAAGCTTCCCTTCCCGGTGGAAATCCTGGACGCTTACTTTGAAAATCTGGACTGCAACTACGTAGTTCCAAATAACCGCCAGGGCGCTTACCTGGCTACAGATTACCTGATCAGCCGCAGGATGAAGCAGCCTGGATATCTGCAGTCCGCATATCCCCTTCGCAACTTTTCTGAACGGCTTGAGGGCTTTTACCATGCAGTCCATGCCAACGGTATGTCCCGTTCCCGCTGCATTATCCATCAGCTTTCCCCTTCTATTGACGGAGCTATGGCGGACATGCTGGCCATTATCGATCGTGGAGATGCACTGGCAGACTGCTATTTCGCTGACAATGACCTGATCGCCATCGGAACCATCAAAGCCCTGCGCCTGCGGGGATACAAGGTACCGGAACAGGTGGCGGTGATTGGCTTTGACAATGTTTCCGAGGGACGCATTATCGATCCGGCGCTTACTACCATCAGTGTGCCCAGACATTACATGGGCCAGGTTGCCGCCAGGGAGCTGCTTTCCCAGATTGAAGAGCCCAGACAGCACACCTGCAAAATCGAGGTCGCTGCCAATTTAGTCAAGCGACTTTCGGTATAACACATATTTTCCGGTTCTATTCCCTTCCGTTTTTTCGAATTATACTGACAAATCTTTACGGATATGGTATACTTACCAAAATGGATATCGGGAGGGACATTTATATGGATGAAAAAATATTGAAGTTTTTTAAGAAACACAATATCCATATTAATGATATCAAGTACTTGCTCAGACAGGAAAATAAGACCTGCATTTATATAACAGACGAACGTGTGGTGAAAACCTTTATCACCGTGAAGGATCTGTTTAAGGTGTTGATGCCTTATGATTATATCTGCATAAATAAAGGAACTGTAGTTGCGAGAAAACAGATCGAATATATTGAGAACTGCACCTATCATATGCTGGACGGCGTCTGTCTGGAGGGACGTAAACGCGGTGCCGCCAGCCATAAGCAGCTGAACAAATCCCTGCATCAGGATCTTTCCGGAATTGCGTCCACCAACATCCGCACCCGCTTCTCTGTGCTGGATAAGATGCCCGTGGCATTCTGCGTGATTGAAATGATTTTTAATGAAAATGGAACTGGAATTGATTTCGTTTTCCGCTACTGCAATAAGGAAATGCTCTCTCTGGAAGAGAAAACACCGGAAGAAATGCTGGACCAGTCTTTCTACCAGGTTTTCCCAAAGGGTGATAAAAAGCTGCTGGCTGCATATACAGATGTGGCAGTAAACGGCGGCAGCTACCGTCTTCAGACTTACAGCGAGCAGATCCACCGGGAGCTTATTATCAAGTGCTTCCAGCCTGTGGAAAATTTCTGCGCATGTGTTGTGATGCCGGCAGATGAGATGCTGGAATAAACTTTTGAGCTCAATATTTGCCAGAGCGTAATTCAAAATTAAACAGCCCGGCTGGAATCTGCAAATCCGCAGAAGCTGACCGGGCTATTCTCATAATCATAGATATTTGTTTATGCTGTTTCTTCCTGTGCGTTTCTCAGCCGTCTCATCGTTTTTTCCAGGATTGCCATATCAATAGGCTTGGAAATATGGGCATTCATACCCACTGCAAAGCTGTTTTTCACATCATCCAAAAATGCATTTGCCGTCATGGCAATGATCGGGATGCTTTTTCCCAGCTTGTTTTTGCTCTTGCGGATCAGCTGGGTCGCTTCATATCCATTCATGTTCGGCATCTGAATATCCATAAGAATGGCTTCGTACTCACCTGGCTTCACATTCTCGAATGCATCCACCAGCTCCGTTCCATCCGCATAAATCGTGCAGGATGCCCCTGCAATTTCAAGAAACGCCGCCAGGATTTCCGCGTTCAGTTCATTGTCCTCTGCACAAAGGAAATGCATTCCGTTCAGAACGGATTTCCCTGCTGCCGCGTCAGTACTGCTGCTGCGAATGTGGTTAATCTCTTTTTCCAGATTGGTAAAGAAAAACGGCCACGTGATTTTCCCCTCGATTCCCGTTAAAGGTTTCGCTGACATACTTCCCTGAGGATCATCCAGTGCCAGGAAAACAGTTGTCTCAGCAGCTACTTTCTGAAGCGTACGAATCAAATCTTCCTGGCAAAAAGAACTGCACAGCAGAATTACATCTGTCGATTTCTTCTCCAGTTCTTTGGCTGCTTCTTCTGCATTCGAAACACAGGTAAGAAAAACCGGCTTCTCTCCAGCGGACGCAGTCAGCTCTTCTGACAGTCTCTCGTCATCAGAAAGAAACAGCAGCTTCAGCGGCTCCATCCTTGCATCCTCTTCCTGGTCAATGTCAAATTCCAGGGTAATGCTGACGCAGCTGCCTTCCTGTACCTTGCTTTCCACCTGAATGGTTCCGTCCATCATATCTACAATACCCTTGGTGATGGCCATGCCAAGTCCTGTTCCCTGGATCTTGTTTATAACAGAATCCTCACCTCGTATAAACGGGTCAAAAATATGCTCCAGCAGCTCCGGCTCCATTCCTATACCTGTATCCTTTATAACAAAAAGATATTTCGCCTTCGCGGCTGTTTCGCAGGGAAGCTCTTCTATATCAAACTGGATCACGCCATCCTCCGGCGTGTATTTTACAGCATTGGATAATACATTCAGCATAATCTGGCGCAGGCGGATTCCATCAGCAATCAGATTTTCATGACAGATATTATGCGTGTTCACATAGAAATTCTGCCTCTTTTCTATTGTCTGAGGGCGGATAATATCCTGAATCTGTGTCACCTGCTCGGCAAGCTTCATAGGCTCTGTATTCAGATGGGGAACTCCGCTTTCAATCTTATTCATATCCAGCAGGTCATTGATCAATCCCAGCATATGACGGCTGGAAAGCTGAAGCTTGGACAGATAATTTTCCAGTTTCTCAGGATTCTTCAGGGAATGCTCCATAAGATTGGCAATTCCCATGATTGCATTCATTGGGGTGCGGATATCATGGGACATATTGGCAAGGAATCTGGTCTTGCCCCGATTCGCCTGCGTCTCATTCTGAACTGCTTCCTGAAGATGCCTGTGCGTCTCCAGATATTGGTCAATGGCATTTGCCCTCTGCTCTTCCAGCGACAAAACAATCAGTTTATAATAATGGTTCTTCCTTTCAAGTGCCGTTAATTCTGCCGGAATGTCTCCTCGCTTTTTGGCATAGTTATATTTCAGCTCTTCTACTTTAAGTCCTACACGGATCTCCTGGGGATGTGTTTTCATATAGCTGTCCATTTTTGCGATTACGATTTCCACAAGCTTATAATCACCGGAAGCCAGGCTGCAGTCAAAAACCACCTTACAGGCATCAATAAACTCTGATGCGTACATATCCCCCAGCTTATCCAAAACCTTGTGAATATATTCCTGATACCTCTCCTGATCTCCCATTTTGTAAAACAGAAATACACCGCAGATCAGGGTATCGTCCGGCAGCACATTTATTCCATTGCACTGCTCAATGCTGGTTTCAAAAGCCTGCAATGCCAGTTTCGGCTGTCCAAGATGATTGTAAATATCGGATTTGTTCAAGTATACATAGGCTCCCATGTCCTCGTCTGCCAGGGGAAGATATTTCTCAGCCATCTGAATATAACTGAGTGCAGTTTCATAATCCGATTCTGCAATATAGGTCAGGGACAGGTTATTGTATTCTCTTGCCAGAAGATCGTCCGCCTTTTTCTCCTTCACAACCTTCAGCGCCAGAGTATAGCAGTGTCTTGCAAGTATATATTCTCCCTCACACTGAGCCGCAACACCCATCAGGTTAAAACAGGCCATCATCTCCGGCCTATACTCATAGCTCTGATAACTAATAATAAAAGGCTCCAGAATCTCTATGGTTCTCCGAAAATCTCCTTCATAATAAAACAGCACTGCATACTGAAAATACGCCAGCAGCCTTACACTGGATTCTTTTTGTTCCTCTTCCAGGATTTTTGCATAAAATTCCTTCTGCTCCTCCACAGACAGCTCTTCAACACGCTCTTTCTCTTTTAAAAATGTATCATAATTCATACGTATGAACTTTTCCTTCCTCTCATGCAAAAACCTGGACCACAGTCCTCCCACTCAATCTCTCTTCTAAACAAAAAACACTTTAAGCTTGATTATAAGCCAAAAGTGTTCTTTGTGTCTATATGGAAAAATGTAGAATTTTAATACGGGTTTCGCAATATCTTCTGTCTCGGTCTGCTTCCGCTTTCTTAAAATAGATTCATCAGTTTTCAGTTGCCTTCTGCATTTTCTCCAATTCTTTCTTCAGTTGCTGTATTTCCAGTTCCAGCTGCTTCTTTTCCTTTTCTGCTTTTTCTGCGCGGGAGTTAGCTTCTTCCACCAT
>CAVJRB010000519.1:0-2619 GCA_963651655.1 bacterium
AATCCCCGGTTGTTTAACATACCGCCAAGGAACAGTGAGGAATGGGATAAGGAATATGATGGAAGAACTTCCGTGGAACGTTCTAATAAACGCGAAAAAGATGACTATAAATTAGAAGACGGCAGACACCGTTCATCTATGATGTGGTACTGCCGCCTCTACTGCATCATGATGCTCCAACACCTTGACGCATGGGAAATGCCTTTGATACAGACATTTCAATCGTTATTAAGTTTGACCGCTTAACAACGATATTTTACAACATACCATGATCTCTTTCAAGACATAGTTTTCACTATGTCTAAAAGTCGTGCTTTCCCAATATTTTTATCAGTCGTCAGCACAGTTTTCTTTCATCATTGTTCTATATTCAGTTGTAATTTTGTGCTTCGTTCAGTTATTGCCGGATAATCAAGCTAACTCCGAGAAGTTATTTTTTCTGCATCCAGACCATACTTTTCAGCGATCTGTCCTATACTTCCGTCTGTCTTCATGGTCTCAAGGACTTCTGTCAGCTGCTCCGAAAGCTCCTGATGGGTTCCCTTTTCAAAGGCTACACCAGGCTCAGACTTATAAATGCTCTTCTCCAACATCCGGTAGGTATCTGTCCCATCATTCACAATTTTCTTAAGAAATCCCTCATGCCCTGCAATGGCATTCACATATCCCTTTCGCATTATCGCAAACAATGCATCTGTCGTGGACACACTGACTATCCGTTCCACCTCGGGAAGCCCATAGTCTGCCGCGTCTAAAAAGACCATCTCAGCTTTGGTGGTTGACTGTACGGCGATCCTTTTTCCGGCAAGATCGGATAATTCATAAATATCGCTGTCATTTCGCACCACCACTACCTGTCGGCTGTACATATAAGGCCCTGCCCACTGATACTTCTCTTCCCTGCCTGTCATCGAATAACAACTCCACACACAATCTATGGTTCCATCCGCAAGATAGATATCCTTGTCTTCCCAGTCAATCGCTCGAAATACCGGTTCATATCCAAGCTCACCAAACGCCTGCTTTGCAATCTCCACGTCAATCCCTACCACATCCCCATTGACATCCTGATAGGTGTACGGTTCATAATTTCCATCATAACCAATGACAATGGTTTTTTCATTGCCTGTATCGACTTTTTCCTCTGTCCGGCAGCCGCTTAACAAGAATACAGCTGTCACCACAGCGCATAGTGCAATCCAAGGCCTGATCCTTTTGTGTCTTATTTTCTGTTTACTTTGCATACATTTTCTTCTCACTTTCCTGTTTCTATTTGTCAGCCCTGATATTACAATAGTTCATCCAGCACCCTGGCAATTTCCTCGATACTGATTGGCTTGATAATGTGCCCGTTCATACCTGACTCATAGGATTTTCTCTTGTCCTCCTCGAAGGCATTCGCTGTCATAGCGATAATTGGAATGTTAGCCTTTCGGTTGTCAGGCAGTGTTCGGATCTCTCTGGTGGCTGTATATCCGTCCATCTTCGGCATCTGAATGTCCATAAAGACCAGATCATACTGATCTGCCGGAGCATTGTTGATCGTGGAAACCGCAACATCCCCATCATCTACACTGTCCACCTTCATACCGGCTTCTTCCAGAATTGCTGTAGCAATCTCCCGGTTCAGCTCATTGTCTTCCACCAGAAGTACTCGCCTGCCGCTGTAATCATAGGTCTCTTTCTTCTCTTTTTCTGTTTCCAGACTTTCCACGCCTTCCTTGATTGCCGGCTGTGTCAGCACAGTTCTCTGTTCCGGAATCGGCTCATTTTTCACAAATTCTTTTCCCAGCCGCAGGTTCAGCGTAACCGTAAACAGAGAACCCTTTCCTACTTCGCTCTCGACACGTATATCACCACCCATCATATCCACAATATTTTTGGTGATGGCCATGCCAAGTCCTGTGCCCTGAATACCGCTTATGGTGGAAGTATATTCTCTGGAAAACGTGTCAAATATATGTCCGAGATACTCTTGCGACATTCCGATACCATTATCCTTTACAGAGAACTCATATGTTGTATAATCTTTCAGGCTGCACGGCTTCTCAACCAGCCGGATGATGATATCTCCGCCGGCTGGTGTGAATTTAATTGCATTTCCTACAATATTGAGCAGAATCTGATTTAACCGCAGCTTATCTGTGACCACATCCTCATGCACTACATCCTGCGTATCGATAAAAAGATTCTGGTTCTTTGCCTTAATAAGGCTCTGGATCATCGTGCGAAGATCATGCAGCAAATCCGGGATATGAACATCCGTCTCCTGAAGTTTTACCGTGCCGCTCTCGATACGGCTCATATCCAGGATATCGTTAATCAGGCTCAACAGATGCGTACTGGAGGTACTGATCTTAGCAAGATAATCCTGTACCCGCGCCTGATCATCACTGTGTATCTGTGCCAATGCCGTAAATCCAACGATGGCATTCATCGGTGTACGGATATCGTGGGACATACTGTTCAAAAAAGTTGTCTTGGCCTTGTTTGCCTGCTGTGCCGCTGCCAAAGCCTCGGCCATTGCCTCCTGCTGCTCCCTTTCTCGTTTTGCCTGCTGCTCATGCTCTTCCACAATCGCATCAATGACCTGAAAACCGGCTACAACATTTCCGTTGT
>CAVJRB010000520.1:0-3207 GCA_963651655.1 bacterium
GAGAATGGTCCACACCACAGGAAACACCCATCCAGGCGGGGAGAGAGGCGGCTGGGAAAAGTCCGCGTAAGTCTCCATGGAACCAGTAGTCAGAAGCGCCGCAAAGGCCCCAACTGCAAGTGGGAATAAGAGAAAGGGAAGAAGATCTTTAATCTGTGTTTTCATGAGAACTCCATAGAAAGGGAATTATTTTATTATATGAAAGGCAAAAGCCTTTTATAAGCAGGAGCAAGTACAGGAAATTTATTGACAGGACTTTTGCGCAGGGCATATAATTATCCTATCTTTTGAAATGCCGGAGAAAGATACGATTTCCCATCATTGCCAGACAGTTACGGAGGACAACCAGAATATGAGAAAAACAACAGCCCGGGAACCGGGGCAAAGAGAAGCCGGACAGACAGAAAAATACGAAGAAATCCATGCCGCACTTTTGGATGTGGACGAAATCCTGAAAAACTTATCTTTATTTGATAAGGTTTTAAGTGAAGAAGAACTGAATGCCATGCTGCCCGGGCTGCTTGCGTCCATGGGACGGTATTCCCTGTCCGACCGTGCTTATGTATTTTTTGAGACTCCGGGGGAAGACCAGGTACTGCATATGGCCTATGAGTGGTGTGCAGACGGCATCCGTCCTACCATGGGAGAAATGCAGAATTTAAGGGTAAGTGATATGCCCAACTGGGCTCCCAGGCTGAATAATGGTGAAGCCATCATTTCCATGGATTGGGAAAAGGAGAAACAGATTACTCCCGAAGAATATGAAATCTTTGATGGACAGGACATTCATTCCCTGATCGTCATCCCTATTTTGGCAAACGGCAGATTAAACGGGTACATCGGTTTCGACAATCCGGATCCCGGCAGACAGGCTTTTTCCGTGCGTCTGCTTACGTCAGTAGGCGGTCATATCGGAGGTCTGCGGCAGAACCTGTTTATGATGGAAGAACTTGAGCAGAAGCAGAAATCCCTGCAGAACAGTTACAATGAGCTCAGACGGGAAAAGAGCGTGCTGGATGCCCTTAGTATTGATTATACTTCTGTCTATTACTGCAATCTGGATGAAGATACCATGTTTGTGCTGAAACAGGGGAAATATACCAACTCAGCAGTTGCGGAGGGAGAGATTACTTCGGGCAAACAATCCTATTCATTTCGAATCCGCTACTATTATGATCATTTTGTGATACATGAGTCTGCACCGGATTTTATGGAGAAATTAAGTGTCCCATATCTGAAGGAATATCTGAGCTATCATCAGCGCTTCGCCTATCGTTTCCGGACGCTGCCCAACCCGGCGGGACAGCAGTTTTTTGAAGTTCAGATCGTGCGCCTGGAACAGCCGGACGGCTTTAAGGTGGTAATGGGCTACCGCTATATTGATGACATTATCGCCGAGCAGGAGAAGCAGAAGATCCAGTTGGAAAAAGCACTTGCCCAGGCCAACTTAAACAGTGAGATTGTGGGCTCCATCAGCAAAATTTACTGGCTGATCTACCGGATGGATCTGGTGACAGGAACCTATGAGGAGATTTCAGCAGGACAGGAGATGCACAGGCTTACGGGCAAACACGGCAGCACTGCAGAGGTTTTCAGGGAAGTGCGGGAAACTATCGTATCCCAGGAGCATCAGGAGCTGATGAAGAGATTCCTGGATACCTCTACTTTGGCGGCGCGTCTTTCCGATACAGAAAGTGTGGCTATGGAGTACAGGGCTGCAAGCGGCTCCTGGCATCTTGGCCGTTTCATTGTAAAAAGAAGGGATAAAAATGGCCGGGTGACGAATGTGCTGTATGTAGTCTGCCAGATCGACAAACAGAAGCAGATGGAGCTTGAATACAAGCAAAGGCTGCTGGAAACCGCCGAGGACGCCCGCCGTGCCAATATGGCGAAAACCGATTTTCTCCGCCGCATGAGCCACGACATCCGAACGCCTATCAATGGAATCCAGGGAATGCTCTCCATTGCGGAAAGCTTTCCGGATGACATGCAAAAACAGGGTGAATGCCGGGATAAGGTGAAAGAAGCCACTGGATTTTTGCTGGATCTGGTTAATAACATTCTTGACATGAATAAATTGGAATCCGGTGCGGTTGTACTGGAGAACAAATCCTTTGAACTGCTGCAGGTGCTTCAGGGAGCGGATAATATTGCGGAAATGAACGGACAGCTTTACGGTTTGTCCATTTCCACGGATCATAACAAAATTAACCATACCCATTTAATTGGCAGTCCCCTTCATCTGAAACAGATCCTGCAGAACATTGCAGGAAATGCTGTGAAATACAACAGAGAAGGCGGTTCCATTCATTTTTCCACCGAAGAAATTTCCTGTGAAAAGGGAAAAGCAGTCTATCGTTTTGTCTGCGCAGACACCGGCCGGGGAATGAGTGAAGAGTTTGTTCACCATGCATTCGAGCCCTTTTCCCAGGAGGAGAACAGCGCAAGGACCTCCTATATGGGAACTGGACTGGGACTTTCCATCGCCAAGCAGCTGACTGAAATGATGGGCGGAACCATTGAACTGGAAAGCCAGCTGAATGTGGGCACTACCTTTACCATCACCATTCCTTTTGAAATTGACGCTTCCTACGAAGAAAGAGAGGAAGAGAAACGGGAAATTTCGGAGAAGGAATTGTCAGGTGTAAAGGTTCTTCTTGCAGAGGACAACGAGCTGAACATGGAAATAGCCGTATTCATTCTGGAAAAATACGGCATGGAAGTGGTGCCTGCAAGAAACGGAAAAGAAGCAGCGGACATTTTCGCAGACTCAGAAGAAGGGGAGTTCCAGGTGATCCTGATGGACGTGATGATGCCCGTCATGGACGGCCTCACCGCCACCCGCGAAATCCGCGCCCTGCCCCGAAAAGACGCCGGAACCGTCCCGATTTTTGCTATGACAGCCAATGCATTTGCGGATGATATCAGGCAGAGTAAAGAAGCGGGGATGAACGAGCATCTGTCCAAGCCGCTGGATGAGAAGGACATGATGCGGGTGATCAGCAGGTATGTGACGGGAAGAAGAGAAAATGCTGACAGCGTAAAGAGATAAATTTTTTTGATATGGACAGGCGAAGAATCTTGAGAGGATAGGGGTTCGGAGCCTGTTTTTTATTTGGGCGGATAGAAATAAAAAGAAAGGGTTCCCTTTTGGGAGTAAAAGGCTTTACTTGGCGACAAAAAACAGTTCTTAATTTTGGTTGTAAG
>CAVJRB010000521.1:0-2067 GCA_963651655.1 bacterium
CACCTTTGCTGCTTACGGTTGCAATCTTGGTATCACCAGATTTGTAAGTAACTTTTCCAGATGGTGTTGCAGTTGGTTTGATGGTTGTTGTCTTTCCGACCTTAATAGAAGCAGATGTCTTAGCAAGCTTTAAGGCTGGTTTCTTTACAGTAATATTTACTTTCTTGCTGTATTTTCCAACAGTTACGGTAATGGTTACTTTTCCGGCTTTCTTTGCGGTTACAACACCCTTGCTGCTTACAGTTGCGATCTTGGTGTTACTGGATTTATACTTCGCTGTTCCGGATACGCCATTCTTTGTTACACTGATGGTTGTTGTCTTGGTTCCAGCTGTGTAAATAGTAGAACTCTTTGCTTTTGCGGAGATGCTCGGATTCTTTACAGTGATATTAACCTTCTTACTGTATTTTCCAACTGTTACCGTAATAGTTGCCTTTCCAGCCTTCTTCGCTGTTACAACACCCTTGCTGTTTACAGTTGCAATCTTGGTATTGCTGGATTTATACTTCGCGGTTCCAGATACACCATTCTTAGTTACACTGATAGTCGTTGTCTTGGAAGTATAAATAGTTGAGTTCTTTGCTTTTGCAGAAATTCCAGGGCCAGCTACCGTAACAGCGCAGGTAACTGTCTTTCCATTTAAGGTTGCTGTAATAGTTGCTTTTCCAGCTTTCTTTGCTGTTACAACACCCTTGGAGCTTACGGTTGCTACTTTCTTATCGCTAGTTGTCCATTTTACAGTGCCCTCCAGGTTTGTGGTAACCTTCAGAGTCGCTGTTTTAGTCTTATAGGTATTCAGAGATAATTTTGTTTTATTCAGCTTAAATTCTGCTTTTACAAGAGTATTAAGAGCTTCTCTTAAATGTCCGATCTGCTCCTCAACGCCGTAAGTAGTCTGGTTCTTGATGTTTGCAAGCATATCCTCGCATTCTTCAAGTTCATTGGCAATATTATCTTTTGCTGCTGCCCAGCTCGCTGGTGTATAATCTTCCTCTTTTAATGCTTTTGCTTCAGCAATGATGGTCTCAAGTGGTGTGGAATCCGCATCACCTGCTGGTTTTGCAATGTTCTCAGCAGTTGCCTGGAATCTGATTGTGTAATCCTTGTATCCAAGTGCATGAACAGTCAGTGTCCAGTAGCCAGTTCCGTCATATCCTTCCGGAAGCTTGCAGCGTCCGGATTCTGTTAAGCCAAGCTGAATGCCCATTGCTTTATGCATCCAGTTATCTGCCGCAAATTTTGTTCCATAGTTAGCCAGTCTTGTGGTATAGGAAGAATCATTTCCATAATAAGCCCACTCTACAGACTGCATATGAGCTCCAAGGTCTCCGTAATCACCTGTCAGATCGACTCTGAGGAATTCGCCATAAGAACCATTTCCTGGTTTTACGGTTGCAGTAATTCCAGTTGCTTCTTTCAGAGCTGCATCCTGGATACCAGAATCTGTGCCAGCCTGTCTTGCCCCAATTACAAAGCTTCCGTCTTCAGATTTTGCAACTTTCTTCAGTCCGTTTGTGTTTGCAGTAACATTTGCTACAGCAGTGTAGGATTTCAGCTGGTTTTCTCCATATCCGCCAATCAGCTGTCCGCCATTCTTAACAATAGAATGAGTTTTTGCAAATTCTGCAAGATCAGCTCTCTTAATCTGAATCGGTACATATTTCAGACCAGTTACTTCATATCCTTTTACATTGTTTCTGTCAAATACTTCGGATGTTCCGTCAGCGTAGTAAACAGTCTTTCCATCCTCGCTCCAGTGAGAAATTGTTTTTCCATTCAGAATTGCAATTGCCTGGAAACTTCCTCTGTGAAGACCATGGTTTGCAGTAGCTCTTGTTACGGTGTCAAATGCACCAAGGTCTTTCTCCCCTCTTCTGTCAGTTTCATCAGAAGAAGCAGTGGAGCCTGCATTATATACGTCCTCGGAAGCCCAGTATTCAGCCCAGGTAAGTCCGGCATATACATAAACATTTTCGTGATAAACAAATGTCAGATCATTATATCCTGCTGCACTTACAACGATAGTATCTCCATCATTTACTGTAGCCTTGGAATAATCAAGGGAAC
>CAVJRB010000522.1:0-2217 GCA_963651655.1 bacterium
AATTAAGCTATCAAGGGGACGAGCTGGTGGAGACCGTGCTGGACGGAAGACCACTTTGAACAGAAAGTTTAAAATTGCCATGTTTGTCATAGACAAATATGGCAATTTGTTTTCTGCGGTCGATTTATAGTGTATACTGGAAATATAAACCAGTAAATTAGAACGTGAAAATGATAGGAATGATTTTTTCAGCTTTATAATAAAGGAGGGCAGGCGGATGCTTCGGATTATGTTACTGATTGCGGCAGTCATATGCTGTTCTTTTGTGGGAAGCGGCGGTTCCCCGGGGAAAAGGAGCGGGGCGAATACCCTTACCGGAACTTTCCTCTATGAAGCTTCCCATAGCCAGGAGCTGCAGGAAATGCAAGAGATCCTGCCCTCCAGAATAGAATTGAAAAAGGATGACAATGGATCGGAAGAAATAACAGTGCTTACCTCCCCGGAGGAGATCCAGGAGGCGGTGGACGCATTTCTTCAGATCCAGATCGGGGAAAAAAAGGACATTTACATGACAGACCAGTACAACTCTATTTCCTTTTTCTTCCCGGATGATGCCAAAGTGGTGCTTCTTCTGAACGGCAGAAATCTGGAATGGAAAGAGGATGGCAAAACAGAACTTTATGAACTGGAACATGCAGATATTTTCTGGAAAGAGGTGGGGCTAAAGTGACATTTCAGGAACGTTTGAATTTATACATAGAGGAAATTTCCTGCAGCGGCAAGGAACTGGCAAAGAACAGCGGTATTTCCGAAACCATTCTCAGCAGGTACCGAAAAGGGGAGCGTATTCCGGCGGCTGACAGCGATTATCTGAAGAAGCTTGCGGCAGGAATTGCCCTCACTGCCAGGGAAAAAGGCAGGCAGGATCTGGAGGAGAAGACCATTTTTGACAGCTTTGCAGAGACTCTGAAAAAGGAAGAAAAGGAAGAGGTTTTCTACTACAAAAAGTTTGACATTCTGCTCAAGGATCTGGAGGTCAATGTATCCAAAATGGCATCGGCCCTTCACTACGATCCTTCCTACATTTCCAAAATCCGAACGGGAAAAAGAACGCCCTCCGATACTCAGATTTTTGCGGAGAATGTGTGCGGCTATATAGTAAAAAACTTTTCCAGCCAGGAAGAACTGGGAAAAATCGCATCCCTTACAGGCAGTGATCCCAAAATGCTCCGGCATCCGGAAAACGCTCTCAGGCTTTTGCAGAGCTGGCTTTGTTCCGGGGAGTTTGAGAAGGTGGATTACATTTCCGGGTTTCTGCAGAAAATGGATGAGTTTAATCTGGATGACTACATCCGAGCCATTCATTTTGACAGCTTCAAGATCCCAAAGGTTCCCTTCCAGCTTCCTATTTCCAAACAGTATTACGGGCTGAAGGAGATGCGGGAGGGAGAACTGGATTTTCTGAAGCACACAGTGCTGGCAAAGTCTATGGCACCGCTGCATATCTGCAGTGACATGCCTGTGGAGGACATGGCCCAGGATGAAGAGTTTGCAAAGAAATACATGTTCGGCCTTGCCATGGTTCTGAAAAAAGGGCTGCATATTCACATTATCCATGATGTGGAGCGCCCTATGAAGGACATGATGCTGGGGCTGGAAAACTGGATTCCCCTTTACATGACCGGGCAGATTTCCCCTTATTATCTGAAGGGAATTCAGAACAAGGTCTACTGCCATCTCCATTACACCTCGGGCCAGGCGGCAATGACAGGGGACTGCATCAGCGGACATCATGACACGGCCCACTATTATCTGACCAGCCGCAGGGAAGAGGTGGAGATCTGCAGGAAAAACACGGAATATCTGCTGAAAAAGGCACACCCTCTGATGGAGATTTACAGGGAGGAAAAAAGAGATGGTCTTTTTGCTTTCCTGGAAAAAGACAGCCACGTGGAGGGCAGGCGCAGAAGGATTCTGGCAGCGCCGCCGCTGTTTGTAATGCCAGAAGAGCTTTTGAAAGAGCTTCTTGGGAAGAATCAGATGGAGAAAGCCAAGTGTTCCAGAATTCTTAAAGTATATGCCAGGGAGCGTGAACGGATGGAAACTATACTGGCTCACAGCCCGGTTTCGGATGAGCTGTCTCAGATGACAAAAGAGGAGTATGACAAATATCCGGTGGTGCTTCCCCTGGCGGAGTGTTTTCTGGAAAAGGATATTGTGCTTACCTATGAGGAATATATGACCTGCGTGGAAGCGGCAAAGGAATATGCCAGGGCA
>CAVJRB010000522.1:2239-2617 GCA_963651655.1 bacterium
TGAAAATTACCAGTTTTCTTTTACAAAGGCCAAGGGTTTTCACAATATCCAGATTACCTGTCATCTGGAAAAGTGGTGCATGGTTTCCAAGAATAAGGCACCGTCCATTCACTTTGTGATCCATCATCCCAAGCTGCGATATGCACTGGAGAATGTGGTTCTTCCGATCCGGGATGAAGGGGAAAAGTCAGAATGAAGCTGTAAAAAATGGTAGAGCCGGATGTATAAGAGTGTTCTGTGGCAACTCAGGCATGATTATGTAAATCAAAAGAATTTTGGATGAAACATGAAGGAGGCGTGTAGAAATGAAAAAATCATGGAGAAAGACAATTACCGCAGTTTGCATGGGAACCATGCTGTTTTCCGGCAGTGTTTACG
>CAVJRB010000523.1:0-5934 GCA_963651655.1 bacterium
TCTTTAACCAAATGCACATATTTGTTCCAGAAATTATCTGTAATATGGATATTCTTTAGAGAAATACTTGAATTTGCCGCTTTTCCCATTCTCTTTCCTCCTTTATCCTGGCAGATATTCGCGGAACTTTTTATCTGGCAGGAAGATTAAACGTTTAACATCACATGAATTTTTTTACGGAAAAACCTTTTCGGGTCTTTCCGTAAGCTTTTTTCTTACATTTTTTATATCATAATTAGGTACTTGTGTCAATATATCGAATTGTGAAACGTTTAACTTTGTGCAGGATGCATGATTTCTCTTTGTTATTTTTATATGATTTTTTTCACAGACTGACGGATCAGCAATTTACAGGGCTCGGGGATTTCCACGATCGTTCCCTGGGCTTTCTCTTCTGTTTCTGGCGCTTCCTCGCCTTCTTTCGCGGCTTCTTCAGAATGTGCTTCAATCTTTTCGATTACATTGGTACAGGCTGTATATCCAATTTCATACAGCGGAAGCGCTGTCGTTGTCAGCGGCGGCTTATAATAATTGGAAAGCTCCCGGTTGTCGAATCCGATTACGGAAATGTCCTGTCCTGGTACCAGGCCCAGTTCCTCCAGTCGGTCATAAACACCGCCTGCCATAATATCATTCATGCAAAAAATCGCGGTCACCTTCTGCTCCAGAAGCTTGTCTGTTGCCTGGTATCCGCCTTCTCTGGTCCAGCCGCCGTCTACGATTGCATCGGGATTGAAAAACAGGGAATGATCATACAAAGCCTTCTGGTATCCAAGCAAACGGTCATGGGTATGGATGCTCCGCTCTTTGCCAGTGATCACACCGATATTTTTGTGGCCCATGGAAATGACATAATTTACAATTTCATAGGCACCTTTTTTATCATCTACCACAACAGACGGATAATTTTCGGATCGGGTGTATCCGTATGCCATGCTTGCAGGAACGGTAAGGTTCTCCGGAAGACATTTCAGGGTACGCTCATGAGCGGTGACATACACAATTCCGTCTACCTGCTTGGCAATCAGTTCCTTCACTTCCCTGCGCACGGTCTGAAAGAACTTCTCGTTGTCGTAATAGCTGTCTCCAAATTTCTTATACAGGCGCATATTGGTCAGGAGGATATGGTATCCTTTCTCATCACAGCATTTGGTGATTCCATCAATAATTTCCGGGGCACAAAACACTGTAATGTCCTCTACAACAACACCTATGGTCCGCGTTCTCCTGGTTTTCAGATTCTTGGCAATATAATTGGGAGTATAATTCAGTTCCTCAATTGCACGAAGCACATGTTCTTTTGTCTCTTTGCTTGCGTTGGGTTTTCCATTGATAATATTGGAAACTGTTGCAATGGAAACATTACAATATTTGGCAATTTCCTTAATCGTAACCATAGTTCCGCCTCTTTTCCTGAACGTTCGTAAATATAATGATGTTAGGGTCAAAAAGTCTTTTGCCCCTGATATCATCATAATATATTTCTTATTATACGTTATACAAAGGGGACGGGCAAGGGAATTTCCTGCGTAATGGAAATTAATTGCGTGCTGTCTGAAACCCGTTAATCTCATCTATAAACAGTTGGATTGCCCGGGAATAGGGGATGTTCCGCCGCCAGGCGATTACGGTGCTGGACTTTATTTCCGGGTAGAGGCGTCTTTGGACAAGCAGATCCTCCCGCCAGTATTTTGCCGCTCCCTGGATAGAAACGGGATATGCCAATCCGTACATGGCCATCACTCCTGCGTTGGTTCCCAGGTTGCTGGTAAAGGATATGTTCAGCTTTTCGAAGTCTTTTCCAAACCAGTTGGCAAGCTCGCTCTGGATTCCAAGCCGCTCCGGGAGAATAAGGGGAAGGTTCAGAAGGTCTTGCTTTGTGACAAATTCTTTCTTTGCCAAAGGATCCCCCGGCTGCATTCCAACCACCCACTGATCGCTGTCCGGAATGCGGATGTACTCAAGATTTTCCGTGCTCACCGGTTCCAGAAACAGCCCGATATCTACCAGTCCTTTGTTCATCATTTCCAAAATGGTATCTGCGGTTCCTGTGTGCAGGGCAATCTGAACCATAGGGTATTTTTCCTTAAAAGACTGGCTGATCTGCGCAAGGATTTCCACTGCCGCAAACTCACCGCAGCCGATGGTGATAACGCCTTCGATCACATCCTCATTTCCCTTGATCTCATCAATGGTTTTATCTTCCAGATCTATAATTTCCAGCGCCCGCCGCTTCAGAAGCAGTCCGGCATCAGTCAGCGTAATGCAGCGTCCGCCTCTGTTAAAAAGCGCAGTTCCAAGCTCCTCCTCCAGCGCCGCCAGCTGCCTTGACAGGGTGGGCTGGGTTATATGCAGCTGTTCCGCAGCCTTGGTAAAGCTCTGCTCCTTTGCCACGGTCAAAAAATAACGCAGTACTCTCAGTTCCATAGGTGCTCTGCCTCCGTAAATTCTACTTGTTATAACGTTTTGTAAATATAATTTTATTATACTCATCCAATTGGTGGTGTCAATTTTATGCAGCTCAATTCTGCGGGGCTTAGGGGAATTTTTTTAACGGCTTTTTTCAGCTTATATATTGAAAACTTTTATGAATTGTGTAAAATGAAAGCAAAGAAATTTATTTTTACGAAGGAGGAGCTTTATGAAACAGAAAAAGACAAATCATTACCTTCTTGGGACACTTTTTTGCCTGCTTCTTTTGCTATTACTGACTCCTGGACAGACAGCTAAAGTTCAGGCGGCAACTGACAGCAGCCTGATCGATGTAAAGCTGGCAGAAGGAATCAGACGCTACGATTACGCTTATGAGGTTCTGAATCTTGTGAACCAGGAACGTGCGAAATCCAATCTGCAGCCTGTAACTATGGACAAAAATCTTCTGGAATGCGCCATGACAAGAGCCCAGGAACTGACTCTTTACGCGTCCCATACCCGTCCAAACGGCACCAGCTGTATGACTGCTTTCCCATATTTTGGTTATAACTCAAGCGAAAACCTGGCAATCAATCAGGTATCTCCAAAAGATGTTATGAACTCCTGGATGAATTCCTCTGGCCATCGTACCAATATTATGGCTTCTGGAAATGTATCTGCAGGAATCGGATGCTTTTACCAGAATGGGGCACTTTACTGGATACAGTGCTTTTCTTCTCATGCTGCGCAGACCTGTTCACAGCCGGCAAATCAGAAGGTTTCCCCCACCATTTCCGCGCTTCCGGATCTGGTAAATATCAGCTTCAGCGAAACTTCCCCTGTAAGTTTTACCGAAGCACAGAAAACGATGAAAATCTATGTGACATGCGCAGGATTTTCTTATATGAAATCCGTTCTGGATCCAACATCCTTTAACTGGTCAACCGGAGATTCCGCAATTGCTTCTGTAAGCCAGAACGGCGTAATTCAGCTGAAAAATGCAGGAACTACTACGGTTACAGCATCTATGAAGTCTGCACCAACCAAGTCCCTGACGGCACAGCTGAATGCATATTTTGATCTGAATAATGCATATTACAATATTTCCCCTCGTTCCTATAACTACACGGGAAGCGCAGCAACACCTGCCGTGACAGTTACTTTCAACGGTCAGACGCTGACACAGGGAAAAGACTATACGGTTTCTTTTGAAAACAATGTGAATGCCGGAAGAGCCAGCTACACAATTAAAGGTCTTGGTCTTTACAAAGGCACCCTGACCTCCTATTTTTTCATTTACAATGCTTCAATCAAAGATGCAGAAATTACTTTTGACCAGTCCTCTTATATTTATAAGGGAACGCCGCTGACCCCCAAGCCAACTGTCACCTGGAAGGGAAAAACACTGACAGAGGGCAAAGATTATACGCTTTCCTGGAGCAATAATAATCAGCAGGGCAACGCATACATTACGGTTACTGGCAAGGGAAACTTCAAAGACGAGAAAAACAGCCATTTTTATATTGATACCACACCGATTCATACCGCTGTAATCGGCAATATTCCTACGTATGACTATGCTCCTGGAAAAGAGTTTAAGCCGGAGCCCACTGTTACCCTGGACGGCGTGCTTTTGAAAAAGGATAAAGATTATATCCTTTCTTACGGCAATAATAAGAATGCAAGTTCCAGATACAACAAGCCTTATGTAGAGATTACCGGAATTGGTCTTTACAGAAGCGGTGTGAGAAAATATTTTACCATCAATCCGATTAAAGTTTCAGGCGAGACGGTCAAAGTTACCAAGACAAATTTCGGCAATGGAAGTATGTCGGATTTCCTGAAAAATAATGTAGTCGTTACTTACAAGGGTACACAGATTCCATCTGACTGCATGGAATTTTATTCTGTCTGGGGCTCTTCTGATAATGAGATTCTTGCTTTTACCATTGAATATACAGGAAATTATACCGGAGAATCCAGAAATATGACCTCTTTGAAAAGATGTACAGTTTCTGCGATTGGGAACCAGACTTATAAAGGAAATGCACTGACTCCGAAGCCGACCGTAAAATTTGGTTCTACTGTACTGAAGGAAGGAACGGATTATACCCTTTCCTGGAGCAATAATACAAAGGTGGGAACCGGATCGGTTACAGTTACCGGATTAAATAATTACTTTGCAAGCGTAACAGCGAATTTCAAAATTGTGGCACCTACACCAACGGCTACGCCGACTCCGAAACCGACGGCAACGCCAACTCCAAAGCCGACCGCTACTCCGACGCCGAAGCCAACCGCCACACCGACTCCAAAGCCAACTGCCACTCCAACTCCAAAACCAACGGCTACGCCGACTCCGAAGCCAACCGCCACTCCAACTCCGAAACCAACCTTGTCCAGGCCAACAGCGAAGCTGGCAACGGCATGGAACAGCGTCACCATCAGTTGGAAGAGAGTTGCAAATGCGCAGAGCTACATTATTTACAGACAAACTGGTTCTGGCAGATATACCAAGCTTAAAACATTGAATTCCAGAACATTTTCTTACAAGGATACAAAAGTTTTGGTAGGTACCAAATACACCTACAGAGTTCGCGCCTGCAGAAAAGTGGGTTCCAGTTACATTTACAGCGCCTATGCCAGAGCTGTATCCGCAACACCAACCCTTTCCAGACCAGCACTTACTTTAAAAACAACCACAAGAAGGCAAACCATTTCCTGGCGGAGAATTTCCGGTGCCAGCGGCTACTTGCTGTATCAAAAGACTGGAAATGGTTCTTTCAAACGAATAAAGAAACTTTCTTCCAGAACTACTACGTACACAGTTAGTACCAGAAGAGGCACTGTTTATAGCTATAAGCTGCTCCCATACCGTGTAGTCAACAAAAAAGCAATATATGGTCCATCCAGTGCGGTAAAAAGAGCCAGAGCTAAATAACGTAAAATCAAAGGGAGGCTTCCCAGTTCAACCAAACTGCAGCCTCCCCCAATAATATACGGAGGTAAACACCCATGGAAAAACAGATCGACCTTTCTTCCTGGAAGCGAAAAGAAATTTTTGATTTTTTCAGCCACGCATCCAATCCCTATTATATGGTTACTTTCCGCATAGATGTCGCACCGTTGTACGCCTATGTAAAAGAGCACAATCTGTCCTTTTATTATTCTCTTGTCTATCTGTGCACTCAGGCAATTAATGAAGTGGAAGCATTTCGATATACAATAAGAGGGGATCAGGTATTTTATCTGGATCCGCGTATTCCCAGCTTCACAGACCTAAAAAAGACAGCGAATATTTCCACATTGTTACCATGCCGACTATGAACTCCCTTGCAGAATTCAATGCAGAAGCCAGAAAGCGCAGTGCCGCTCAGCAGTTTTTCCTGGATACTACTCAGGAAACCGACCGCGTAATCTACTTCTCCTGCCTGCCCTGGGTAGACCTTACCGCTCTCACAAATGAGCACGATTTTTCCTCCCCCGACAGCAAAAACGACTCCATCCCCCGCATCGCCTGGG
>CAVJRB010000523.1:5995-6984 GCA_963651655.1 bacterium
TTTCTATAGAGGTAAACCACCGGCTTATAGATGGACTGCACATTGGACAGTTTGCGCAGAGGCTGGAAAAATTGATTGGGGAGTTGTAGATCATAACAGACCGCCGCATTGATTTACGTTCATCAATGCGGCGGTCTGTTATTAATTGTTTTGACCTATTGTTTTACGGTACTTATCTCTCTTTTCTTCTGGAACTTCCAGCATATCCATTGTCTGTTCAATGGTCCAGTTCGTGTTTTTCATTAATTTTTTGATGCTTTCAATTTCCTTAATTTCCATGCCATCTTCCATTAGCATCTGTCCCAGTCTGGTCATTCGCATTACCTCCCTGATTTCATCTAATTCTGCCTTATCCAAAAACTTATCTGCCAGTGCATATAGCATAGCTCTTGTTTTTTCGGCTCTAGGTTCATGGCTTGACTTTGTCAGATTTATTGCCTTTTTAAACATTTCTTTACGGCTCATATTCCCAGACATCAATGGAGAAAGGGAAAGAGCAGCGTAATCATCTTCAGTAAATTCTTCGCCCTTGTTCTGCTTCTGCATCAGTTTTTGGAATACTTCATCTGCACTTTTATCTTTTAGATAAATCGGTTGTATCCGATACGTATATAATCCACAGTCTAATTCTGATTTCACCTTAGTAATTCCACCAGAATAAATGACATATGTAATTACTTTTCTCCCAGTCTTATGAGAATAAACTGCATCATATGCATGAAACCTGCGGAGATCAACCTCTTTTTTATTTGTTGTCTGAAATTCAACATGTACATAAAACCCACCTGTAGTTAAAAAAGTAAAGTCCATATACAAAGAATGAATTGTCAGTTCTACCAATTCCGTAGGACCTATTTCCTCATACTGAAAATCAATTCCAAGCGTTTTCAGAATTGTATCCCGAAAATAATTGAAGCCCATCTTCATAACAGCATCTTCATGTTTCGTATTTGCCATGAGGCACCTCTTTTATTCGTTAAGTATAGTCC
>CAVJRB010000523.1:6994-9937 GCA_963651655.1 bacterium
GTCCTCATTGGTATCCTGAAAATGTCTTCGCCTGTTCTTTTATCTTTTTATCTTTTGTAAGGATTTACATTTTTCCTCCTTTGTATGCTTATTTTAACAGAAAAAGAGAGTAACTGCCAGTGATGATTTTTAATTTCTCAACGCAAAAAGGCAACCGACCACTCACCCTGTCGGCTGCCTTTTTGCATATTTTTTATTCCACTTCTCTCAATCTCTTATCAATCGCCTTCTGCTGTTCATAAGACAAATAAGTAAACGGTCCGTTCAGCAATTCTTCGAAAGTATAAAGTTCTTTTTCAAATGGAAGCTTTGCATGATATACGAAGTAATCCTCATCCAGAATCTTCTTTGTCTTTTCATTTGCAAGAAGCTCTTCCATTGGGGAATCGATGCTGTAGATTTTTCTGTATGGGGTGGTTGGAGTATAGTTAAATACATACTCTCCTGCTTCCACAGTCAGTTCCACATTTTTACCATTCCGCACTGCACTGAGAATTCCATTTTGTGAAACATCCAGACTTTCCATAGCTGCATCTGGAATCACCAGAACGGCCTCCGTGTCAAACGGTACCGCAAATCTCATGGACAGATTGCCATCCTTCAGCTCCCACTGGCTCTCAATGGTTCCGGAAGCAGAACGCAAGGAAGCTTTTGCGCTGGAAATCTGATAGTTTGGTGTTGGGGCAATTGTAAATTTCTTAAATCCAGCTCCATCCTCAGACGGACGAATTCCTACCATGTTGCGGTACATCCACTCCACAATAGAACCATAGGAATAATGGTTCAGAGAGTTCATCTCCGTTCCGCTGATCTTGCCGTCCGGCATAACAGAATTCCATCTCTCCCAGATAGTAGTCGCTCCCATCAGAACCTCATACAGCCATCCCGGGAATCCCTTTTCCATAAGCAGATGATACGCAAGGTCATTCATTCCATTCTCAGAAAGAACACGGCAGAGATAAGGTGTTCCAACAAATCCGGTATTCAGATGATATTTATTCTTTTTCAGCTTATTCAGAAGTCCCTTGCACACATTTTCCCGTGCATAATCCGGGGTAAGTCCCATGTAAAGCACAACTACATATGCAGTCATAGTGTCCACGCAAAGACGTCCGGACTGTGTGAAGTACTCTTTAATAAACGCTTCTTTGATACTGGATGCCAGTTCTTTATAATAAGCAGCATCCTCTTCTTTTCCAAGAATTTCAGCTGTTTTTGCCAGAATATTGGTAGAATAATAGTAATATCCGGAAGAGATCAGGAATGGATCTGTAGCGCCATATACGCCGCCAACTACATTTCCATCCAGTGCCAGCCAGTCGCCATAGTGGAAGCCGCTCTGCCACAGATGCTTGTCTCCATACTTCTTGTCCTCACCGTGCATGTACTCTACCCATGCCTTCATGCTGTCATACTGACGCACAAGAATCTCTTTATCACCATAGTGAAGGTAAACATTCCACGGAATAATGGTAGCAGCCTCCCCCCATGCAGTTGTTCCATCCCCCTGGTAGTTGGTAAACGGTACAATATCTGGCACACTTCCGTTCAGCTTCTTCTGCTCCGCGTAAACATCGTACCCATATTTGGTATAAAATGCGTAGGTATCTGTATTAAAGCATGCTGTTCCAGAGAAAATCTGCGCATCTCCAGTCCATCCGCAGCGCTCATCTCTCTGCGGGCAGTCAGTCGGAACATCCACAAAGTTGCCCTTCTGTCCCCATTTTGCATTGTGGATCAATTGATTTACAAGGGGATCAGAGGTCTCAAGATGTCCAATCTCTTCAATTTCAGAATGAATAACAAGACCTGTGAAGTCGTCCGGGTTTAGTTCTCCCACCCAGCCCTGTACTTTCACAAAACGGAAGCCGTAGAAGGTAAAATGCTGTCTTACCTCACACTGGGTTCCATCTGCAATATATGTAAATTCTGCTTTTGCACTGCGAAGGTTTTCGTTATAGAAATTTCCATCCTGAAGGATCTCTCCAAACTGGAAAAACAGCTTGGTTCCTTTTGGCGCACTGCACTTAAAGGAAAGCCAGCCAACCATATTCTGTCCCATGTCAAGAACAGTCTCACCTGCTGGCGTATGAATTACTTCAATCGGCTTAATATGCTCATGAACAGTAATCGGCGGGCTTAAGCGGTCCTCCAGCTTGCCTTTATCCAGATTGATGGTTTCCACATCCAGAACTTCACTGGTATCAAGAGTTGCGTCATAGACCTCTCCTGGATAAATTCCGCTGTATACAACCTTGTTCTTTCTCGCTTTCCAGCTGGTATCTGTACAAATAGTCTCTTTGGTTCCATCCTCATATTCAATATGGATTTCTCCGATGCAGGCCAGTCTGTCACCATAGTTTTCAAAATGCTGACGCAGGCCGAACCAGCCTTTGTACCAGCCATCTCCCAGAAGCATTTCCACTTTGTTTTCGCCCTGTTTCAGATCAAGGGCAAAAGTCTGATACTGGATCCAGGTATCGTAATCACAGTATCCCGGAAGCAGGCACTCGTCCCCCTGTTTTTCCCCGTTAAGATACAGTTCGTAAAGACCAAGGCCAACGGTATACATTCTGGCGCGTTTCACAGGCTTATCCACGGTAATGGTTTTCTCTACAGAAACCTGAAGCTCCTTATCTGCCTTTGGTGTGATCCAGTCAGCTTCCCATGCGCCGCCCTTTCCAGTCTCAAACCATGCAGTCTCGCTCTCTGCCTCATCTCCATTATCTGCCCATACCTTTACCTTCCAGAAATATCTGGTCTCTGGCTTTGTCTCCACCGGAAGAAGATATCCAGTGCTTACAATTCCCTCACACTCTCCACTATCATAAATTACTTCCTGAAAAGCTTCATCAAGTGCCACTTTCACCTGAGCTTTTGCCTGATGCTTTCCGGCAGTTTCTTCTACTACGTAAGAGATACTTGGTCTTCTCAGATCATAAC
>CAVJRB010000524.1:0-4817 GCA_963651655.1 bacterium
GAGCATACGGTCGATCTGGGTGGAAAGACTGCTTGTGTAGCTGATGCTAAGTGCTGCCGGATAAGTCAGAATTTCGGTTCCCACGTTTTCCAGCTGATCCGCATATTCCTCCTTCATGGTAAACACAATGTCCTGGTACTCCGGTTTCTCTCCAAAGGTCTGTTCATATACAGTTGGCGTCATATACAGATAGTGGCTCATATAGTTCTCTGTGATCACCGCCACCTTCACCGTATATTCCTTGCCTGCCTTTTCCAGCGTGATGGTATCTCCCACTTTCAGGCCAAGCTGGCTGGCTGTTTTCTCAGAGACGGCTGCCCCATCATCTGTCAGCTCATATTTTTCTTTTGTGACACGGTTCTGCAAGGTTACATCCCTGGCAAATTCCTCCAGGCTCTCCGGCACAAACAGATAAATGCTGATGTTAGAACCGCCTTTTGGCGCGCTGATCTTGGTCAGCTGGATCCGGTTGCAGTGTGCGATCTGGTCATTCTCTTTCATATAATCCAGAAGCTGGGCTTTTTCCTCATCTGTGGAATCGCTGTCCTCTATGACCATTCCCTCATAGTGCTGCAGATCCCGGTACTGGATGGTGGCAATATCGCTTATGGAATCCTGGATTCCAAAGCCAACCAGCATCAGTCCCATACTTCCCGCAATTCCAAACACTGTCATAACAAGACGCTTCTTATAACGGAAAAGATTTCGGATAGTGGATTTCCAGGAAAAGCTTAAATGCTTCCAGATAAACGTGATGCGCTCCAGAAGAACTCTTTTGCCTTCCTTCGGTGCAGGCGGACGCATCAGGGACGCCGGGGTTTCCTGCAGTTCCTTTCCGCATGCAAACAAAGTTGCACCAACTGTACACACAATGGATGCTCCGGAAGCCACCAGCGCAAAGCTTAACTGATAGTCAATGGAAATGCTGTTGGAAACATTGTGATACATAATTCCATAAGCCGTTATAATAATGTACGGAATGATCTTCTCACCGATCAGCATTCCCAGGATACTTCCGCACACAGTTGCAAAGAAAGCATAGCAGATATATTTAGCTGCAATGGCTGATTTCTTATATCCCAGCGCCTTCAGGGTACCGATCTGGGTTCGCTGTTCCTCTACCATTCGGGTCATGGTGGTAAGACTGATCAGCGCTGCCACCAGGAAAAAGATCACCGGGAAAACCTGTCCAATGTTTCTCAGACGGTCTGCGTTATCGCCGTAGTCTGTGTATTCCGGAAGGTCCTCGCGGTCTGTAACCATCCATTCCGGCTGTTCCAGGTCATCCAGTTCTTTCCTTGCATCTGCAAGCTTCTGCTCGTTTTCGGCAATCTCCTCTTCTGCATCCTTCTTAGAGGTTTCATATTCCTTTTTGCCGTCTGCAAGATCCTTCTCTCCTTTTTCCAGATCCTTTGCAGCGTTCTGCAGCTTCTTCTCATTCTCGGCAATTTCTTTCTCACCGTCTGTAAGCTTCTTCTCGTTATCCGCAATTTCTTTCTCACCAGACAGCAGCTTGGCTTCGTTGTCTGCAATCTGCTGCTGACCGGACTGATACTGTGCAAGGCCGGAGGCATACTGCTGTTCACTTGCATTTAACTTGGAAACATTGGCATCCAGCTGGGCCTGCCCATCCGCAAGGGTTTGTGCATTGGCGTTGATTTCCTGCTGGGCACTGCTTAACTGTTCCCTGGCTGCATTGATCTGCGCCTGGCCGTTTGCAAGCTCCTGTTCCCCGGATTCAAGCTCCGCTTTTGAGGCTGCCAGAGTGCTCTCCTGCTGCTTCAATTCCTCCCATCCGGCATCGATCTGGGCCTGACCTTCTGTAATCTGGGCCAATCCTGCATTTAACTCCGTTTCCTTCTGGGAAATCTGGGAAAATCCATCCTCCACAGCTGCAAGTCCGCTCTCCAGCTCGCTTCTGGTTGCTGCCAGCTGCTGCCTGGTTGCCTCAAGGGCTGCCGAATTTTCCTCAATCTGGCTCTGGACTCCTGCTGCCTGACTTTCCAGGGCTGCAATCTGTCCTGCCAGCCCATCTAATTCTTCCTGGGAAGCTTCCGGATTTCCCAGTGCTGCCTGATATTGTTCCTGAAGTGCCCCAATCTGGCTCTGAAGCTGAGAAAGCTGGCCTTTGGCTCCTTCAAGGGCATTCAGCCCTTCCTGAAGCTGTGCCTCTCCTTGAGATACCTGGGCAAGTCCTGCCTCGATCTGCTGTTTCTGCTCATTCAGCTGGGCTTTGGTACTCTCAATCTGCTGCTGTCCCTGGGTAAGCTCTGCTTTTGACTGGTCAAGCTGGACCTGTTTCTCTGTCAGAGTCTGCTTCGCCGCCGCGATCTGGTTTTCCCCGTCTGCGATCTGGCTTTTTGCAGCTTCTAATTTCGCCGCATTTTCATCCAGCGTTTTCTGGTTTGCCTCAAGCTCTGCAAGGCCGCTGTCCACCTGGCTCTGGGCTGCATTCAGCTGGGCCTGGCCATCGGCGAGCTGTGCCTTTGCCGCATTCACCTGGCTCCAGCCATCATCCAGCTGGCTTCTTGCACTGTCAAGCTGGCTTTTGCTGGAAGAGAGCTGACTTTTAGCATCTGCCAACTGGCTTTTTCCATCCTTTAACTGGGTTCTGGCATCCGCAAGCTGAGTTTTGCCGTCCTCGATTTCTTTTTTCGCATCCTCAAGCTGCTTCTTGCCATCCTCGTATTCTTTTTTGCCGTCTTCCAGGTCTTTTTCGCCCTGGTCAAGCTGGTCTTTGGCATCCGCAAGCTTCTCGTCCGCCTCTTTCTTACCATCGTCCAGCTTCTTCTGGGCATCATCGATTTCTTCCTGGGCATCTGCCTTCACGGCCGCCAGACGGATGGCACAGCGGTCATCTGCAATATTCTCTACTCTGTCCTTGATCTTGGCGATCAGGTTCTCATAGCCGTCTGTGTAGCTGGTAAGATCCTTTGCCCCGTGAACGGTCACATAAATCTGGGTATAAATTTCCTGGTCGAAATTCTCAGGAAGCACATAGCCAAATCCATTGACCTCACCGGTTCCAAGAGTGGTATTTCCCCTGTTAAAGGAAATGTAAAGGGGACTTCTTCCTGTTCCCACCACTGTATATTCCGTATTCACAAGAAGGGAACTATCCTCTCCCTCCCGCAAAGACACGGTATCTCCTACCTGATACTCGTTGGCAGAAGCAAAGGTTCCATCCAGGAAAATCTCTCCTTCTTTTTCCGGAAGCCGTCCTTCCTGAACGTCCAGCTTATTCACGGTCTCATTCAGGGATTCAATGTGGAGCACCTTCTGCTTCTGACCTTCCCCGCACATTACATCAGTGGACCAGGCTCCCTCGGCAGATTCTATGCCGTCTATATTCTCTATAGCTTCCACATCATCAGCAGTCAGCCCCATAGTTCCCACAACCTTAATATCCATCAGGCTGATTTCATCATAATAGGCATCACCGGAATAGCGCATGTCCGGGGAAGATGCCTGAATGCCGGAGAAAAAGGCAACTCCAAGAGCTACGATCAGAAGAATGGAGATGAATCTTGACTTGCTTCTTCGGATTTCCATCCAGAATTCTTTTCTAAGTGCTTTCATCTGTTCACCTACCACTCAATTTCTTCTACCGGAGTTGGATGGTCGTTCAGGGTCATCTGCGCCACCTTGCCGTTCTTGATCCGGATCACACGGTCCGCCATAGGCGTCAGGGCCGAGTTGTGGGTAATGACCACTACCGTCATCCCTTTCTGACGGCACATATCCTGCAAAAGCTTCAGAATCGCTTTACCTGTCTGGTAATCCAGGGCACCTGTTGGCTCATCGCAAAGAAGCATCTTGGGGTTCTTTGCAAGGGCTCTTGCAATGGAAACCCTCTGCTGCTCACCGCCGGACAGCTGCGCCGGGAAATTTCCAAGCCTGTCCTTTAGTCCCACTTCCTCCAGAACGGTCTTCGGATCCATGGGGTTCTTGCAGATCTGGCCTGCCAGCTCCACGTTCTCAAGTGCAGTCAGATTGGGCACCAGATTGTAAAACTGAAAAACAAATCCAATGTCATCTCTTCGGTAGCTGGTCAGCTGGCGGTTATTGTATTTGGCAATGTTTCGTCCGTCTACCAGGATCTTGCCGCTGGTGGCAGTATCCATTCCGCCAAGGATGTTCAGCACGGTAGTTTTGCCTGCGCCGCTGGGGCCTACGATCACAGCGAATTCTCCCTTGGAAATTTGAAAGCTGATCTCATCTACCGCTACAATTTTTACTTCCTTGGTTCCATATATTTTGGACACTTTTTCAAGCTGAATATAATTTTCTTTCGTATCCTGCAATTTATCACGCTCCTGTTTTCCGTAATTTTCACAATGCCGCGAGGTCTCCTCTTACTATGTTTTTTGCCCCGGGCATCTTATGTTTAGTATAGCATTGCCCTATTTTTTGTTCAATCCGGGAAAATATGAAATTTCTATAAAAGCCTTGCCGGAGTGTTTTTCACTGATAGAACGTGCAGATTACAGGAATGATTTTTGGGGCACGCTCTAATGTTCCGCGAGATGTTTCTTTCTGTACGATAGCGTTCCACACAAAAGCATAAAAAAGTGTCTTCGACACTTCAACTCCCCTGCCCCTCAATCTTGAGGGGATAGGGGTTTCTTTTTTTCACATTTTCCTACATAATAGTCTTATGAATATCTTACAAAGAATCTTTACTAACTACTATGAAGAAATCAAATATACACTCCATCCCAGAGCTACTGAAATGGAAAATATTGATAAGATGATCAACTGTGGTGATCCATCTTTTGGC
Organism: bacterium; assembly: GCA_963651655.1. Lineage (GTDB taxonomy): Bacteria > Bacillota > Clostridia > Lachnospirales > Lachnospiraceae > Blautia_A. The sequence continues at coordinate 4,781 of CAVJRB010000524.1, forward strand.
GGTGCCATGTATGGATGTCCACACTGTGGCAAGCTTA
>CAVJRB010000525.1:0-3894 GCA_963651655.1 bacterium
CCTCAGAGGTACGTCCGTCATTCCAGAGAATTGCAGGACGGATTACCTGATCCTGATCATCCAGAGTTACCAGACCATGCATCTGGCCGCCAAAGCTGATTCCAGCAACCTGTGAGCGGTCGATTCCCTCTGTCAGTTCCTTCATTCCTGCCATGCTCTGGGTGTACCAGTCTTCCGGATTCTGCTCCGACCAGCCCGGATGAGGGAAAAATAAAGGATACTCTTTGGAAACAATATTACAGATTTTTCCGGATTCTTCCATAAGAAGCAGCTTCACTGCGGAAGTACCAAGGTCAACACCGATAAAATACATTTTGTCCTCCTTACCAAAACAGCCGTACCGCATAAAGTGGTACGGCCGTTTTTATACGCCTATAAATGATTAACGTTACTTCATTAGCCCCATGGATTCTCAGTTGGATATCTTACACCAGCCGGCTGGTTGTAACCGATCTTCTTCACATCAAGTCCAAGGAATTTCACTACTTCATAGAATGCTTTTCCATAGTGTCCAAACATAACTGCGCCGTGATGCGGGAAGTTGCCCTCGATAAGAACGTGACGGTAGAATCTTCCCATCTCCTTGATTGCGAAAATACCGATACCGCCGAAGGATCTTGTAGGTACATCAAGAACCTCACCTTCTGCAACATAGGAAACCAGTTCTCCCTCAGAGTTGCACTGCAGACGATAGAATGTAATATCAGAAGCAGCGATATCTCCTTCAAGAGTTCCTCTTGTAAAGTCTGGCTCAGATCCTGCTGGCTCAAGAAGTCTGTGCTGGATCAGCTGATATTTAACTGCTCTGGACTCGCACATCTTGCATGCCGGAGTATTTCCGCAATGGAAGCCCATGAATGTATCTGTCAGCTTATAATCATATCTTCCCTTGATGTCCTCATCATAGATGTACTGCGGAACAGAGTTGTTGATGTCAAGGAGTGTAACAGCATCATTAGAAATACAAAGTCCGATGTACTCGCTGAGTGCTCCGTAGATATCAACCTCGCAGGATACCGGGATTCCTCTGGAAGCAAGGCGGCTGTTTACGTAGCAAGGCTCAAATCCGAACTGTGACGGGAATGCCGGCCAGCACTTGTCAGCAAATGCGACGTATTTTCTTGCGCCCTTGTGAGCCTCTGCCCAGTCAAGAAGAGTCAGCTCAAACTGTGCCATTCTCTCGCTAAGGTCAGCATAGTATCTGCCTTCGCCCATCTCTTTAGCCATATCTGCGCAGACATCCGGGATACGAGGATCGTTCTCATGCTCTTTGTAAGCAACCAGAAGGTCAAGCTCAGAGTTCTCTTCGATCTCAACGCCCAGCTCATAGAGTCCCTTGATCGGTGCATTGCATGCGAAGAAGTCCTGCGGACGCGGTCCAAAGGTAATGATCTTCAGATTGCGGACACCGATAACGGCACGTGCAACTGGTACGAAGTCTGCGATCATCTTCGCAATGTCATCAGCTCTTCCAACCGGATATTCCGGAATATAAGCCTCAAGATGACGCATCTTTAAGTTGTAGGAGCAGTTCAGCATACCGCAGTAGGCATCGCCACGTCCGTTGATCATGTCGCCGTCGCCCTCAGCTGCAGCTACATACATGCAAGGTCCGTCAAATCTCTCTGCGATCAGAGTCTCAGGAGTTTCAGGTCCGAAGTTTCCAAGGAAAACAACCAGTGCGTTGCACTCTGCCTTGTTTACATCCTCAAGAGCCTTCTCCATGTCTTTCTCATTCTCAACAGTTACTGGACATTCGTAAAGCTCACCTTTGTAAGCTTCCATGATGGCTGCACGTCTCTTCTCGGAAAGCTCGATTGGGAAACAGTCACGGCTTACTGCGATTAATCCAAGTTTTACTACTGGTATATTGTTCATAATAGGTATTCCTCCATATTTAAATTTTCTTATTATTTGATTTCTATAATAATTCGTTTGAAAAACTTAGTCGATTGTAATGTTCTCACCCTTCAGGCCATTGAATGCGCCTTCGATCTTCGCATCCTCATGGGCGATCAGCCATTTGTTCTTGGCTGTCATCAGGCTGTCCTCTCCGGTCTTCTCCGTCGGGAAGGTAAGCTCTGTGTTGGTTCCCTTGGGAAGTACGACAACGCACTGGAAACCGCCTTCGTTCACATGGCATGGTGCATAGTGAAGCGTAGTTGCGTAAACTTCAATTCCAGTTCCTGCAGGTACCAGGAAAGCCTCAATCTTAGATGTGTCATATGTATGATCCGGCTCGATATCCTGCTGATGTCCGATCAGAAGAACCAGGTCTGTCACTGCCACATTGATTTCGGAATTGCGGTGATACTCCACTGCATTTAATTTCTTGTTATGTCCGTTGCAGTATCCGATCTGGATGGGCAGTCCGCCGTATCCCTTGTTCTGCAGGTCTTTCATAACGTCAAGTGCTTCCAGCTCCTCAACTGACGGAACATAAATTACGTCTTCCGGAACCGGTGTGTGTTTCATTTCTTTAATAAGGCTTGTAAAGTCGTATCCCTCCAGCACCTGTCCGTATTTACGGAATGCCGGATCTGTTACTTTCTGAATCTTCACGTTTAACCTCCTTTTGCCTGACCTCAGGCTCTTTTTTAAGCTGAAAAAAGCATACCATATCCTGGCATGCTTTTCGACGGATTTCTTGTCTTATCTATAGCACTTTTTTGACCTTTTGCATTTATCGGGCGGCTGCAAGTTTTTGTCTTAGCTCACTTGGAAGCTCTCCGTACTTTTTCTGAAACTCCCTGGAAAAAGCCCGGCTGTTGGCAAATCCATTGTCCAGGGCGATCTGGCTGATAGTTTTCTCCGTGTTCATCAACTCCCGGTAGGCATAGGACATGCGGATTTCCTGTAAATAGGCCTTAAAATTGATTTTTGCATACTTTTTGAACATTCGCGACAAATAGGCATCGGAATACCCAAAAAGGGCAGCCATGTCGGAGAGCTTCATCTCTTCTGTATAATGCTCCCGCATATAACTGGTAATTTTTGACAAAGCATCCAGACGGCGGCTGTCCTGGATTTCCTCCTGGGCAGCTTCTGTCTCACGGTAATCCCGTACCATAAGATACAAAATATTATAATACAGCGCCATGGTCCGGTACTCCCAGCCCTCTTCCTTTGCCCGGTATACCTTGTACAGCTCTTCTATGAAAAAGGCCAGCTTCCGGTTATCCGGTGCCTTGTTTTTCCGGTCCTTGGCTACACGGGCAGCGCTTGTAAAACGGATGAAGCGCTGTGCCGTAAAGTACTTTTCGAACTGCTTCAGGGGAATCTGCAGCACTACCGTTTCGTTTTTCCCGGGAGCGTGAATAGAGTGGATTTCATTGGAGTTGATGATAATCAGACCTCCTGCCTCCAGGGGATATTCTTCATCGTTCAGATAAAACGTCAGCCTTCCTTTCAGCACGGCAAAAATCTCAATGGATGTGTGCCAGTGCTTCTCTCTCTCATAATTGCCATGTCCGCCCTCAAATAAAAATATTTTAAATGGCAGTCCCTCATTAGGTATGATCAGTTCATGCTGAAATTCCATGGTTCACCTCCCGCAGTTGTTTTTCTAAAATACGATCGTTTTTCAACAGTATTGTGTAAACTACTTCTACATGTAAGAATATCATTTTACAGTAGTTTTTACAATCCCGTTCCCTTTTTTCCATTTAAATACAAGTATAAATATGTTGCTGTTTACGCTCTTGTATTTCCAGACTTAAGAGCTTATAATATTTCTAAAAATGAATTTTACTACTTTATTTTCCTGGGAGGTTTATTATGAAATTTATATATCCTGCAGTTTTTAAGAAAACCGAAGACGGCCGCTACAAGGGAACTTTCCCTGACCTGGAAGGCTGCTTCGGAGAAGGTGACACCTTAGACGAAGCCATCGAG